>CAZGUL010000240.1:0-5337 GCA_964529055.1 uncultured Spirochaetaceae bacterium | reverse complement strand
TGCTCCTGGAACTCGGCGCCCGCCGCGACGCTGAAGCCGCCGGCGACGCGGCGCTGGAGTTCGGCCCGCAGCGCGACACCCGTGGTCTCGTACTTCTGGAAGACGGTCCCGTCCGGGTCGGCGTTGTCGATCCTGTCCACGCCGCCGGAGAAGAACAGAAGCAGCGACGTCCGGGGATCCGGGAATTTCGGATCGATGTAGCCCAGGAGCCCCTTCCACCCGATGTTCGAGAGGATGGCCCCCCCGTACATTTTCTTGTTGTATCCCAGCAGGTTCGACTCCATGAACATGAAGCCGCCGTAGACCCTTCCGCCCCCCGTGGCGCCGCCGACGGGAACGGGGATCAGCGTCCACTTCTCCTGGACGGAGATCCGGATGTCCACCACCTCTTCGGCCACCGGGACGGGAGCGACTTCCACGAGATGAAAGATGCCGAGGCTCCGCAGGTTCTGGACGAGTGCGTCCCGGGAAAACTGGGAAAGCGGCCTTCCCTGGTACGGAAGATAATAGGGCTCCAGGACCGCGGGCTTGGTGCGCCGCAGGCCCTCCACCCGGAAGGCGCGGATCCGCGGGGAGTCTTCCGCTCCGAAGATGGAGAAGGTGAGGAAAAAAAGCGCGGCGGCGAGCCGCAGTCTGAAGCGGGTTGCTGTCATCGATTCTCCAGGTTAAAATACTCAAAGAGGTGAAAATAATCCAGCCTCCCCGGGACCTGCGCCGCCTCTTTCCGGCTTTTTTTTTTCGCCCGCGCATAGTAGAATAAAAGCATGCTGTGGAACACGATCCTTTTCAGCACCCTCCTGGGGAGCGCCGCCGCGCTGACGTATTCGGCCGTCCGGGCGGCCTGGATTTTCCGACAGCCCGTCGACAGCCCGGACTTGAAGAAGATTTCCGGCTTCGTGGCGGACGGCGCCATGGCCTTCCTGAGCAGGGAGTACGCCGCTCTTCTGCCGTTCGTTCTCGTCGTCGCGGGCTTCCTGTACCTGGGGCAGCGTGGACCGCTCCGTTTCCAGAGTCTCTCCTTCCTGCTGGGGGCCGGGTGTTCCGGGCTGGCCGGGTTCGTCGGAATGCGGGTGGCCACGGCCGCCAACGCGCGGACCACCCAGGCCGCGGAAAAGGGAATCAATCCGGCACTGAAGGTCGCTTTTTCCGGCGGTTCGGTCATGGGGATGAGCGTCGTCGGCCTCGCCCTCCTGGGCGTGTCCGTCGTCGTTTTCCTCGGCGTCAGGTTTTTCGGCGGTTCGGTCCCGGCCCTGGCGGAGGCGGGCTTCCCCGTGCTGTCCGGTTTCTCGCTGGGGGCTTCGTCGATCGCGCTTTTCGCCCGGGTGGGCGGCGGGATTTTCACGAAGGCCGCCGACGTCGGGGCCGACCTGGTGGGAAAGATAGAGGCGGGCATCCCCGAGGACGACCACCGCAACCCGGCGGTCATCGCGGACAACGTGGGTGACAACGTGGGCGACGTGGCGGGAATGGGCGCGGATCTCTTCGAGTCCTACGTGGGGTCCCTGATAGGCTGCATGATCCTCGGGCTGTCCATGGTCCCCGACGCGGCGGGGGAGGCGGCGGAAGTTTTCCGTCTCAAGCTCGCGGGGCTGCCCCTTCTCCTGTGCGTGGCCGGCGTGGCCGCTTCGATGATCGGGATCTTCCTCGTCCGGGTCAAGGACGGAAGGTCGCCCCAGGCGGCGTTGAATATCGGGTCCATGGGGGCGGCCCTCATCGCCGTCACGCTCGCCTATCCCCTCATACGGCTGGTCCTGGGGGAGGGGACCATCTCGGGAGGCATCGGCGCGGGGAGGATCTACGGTGCCGTCGTTCTGGGGCTCGCGGCGGGCACCCTGATCGGCATGCTGACCGAGTTCTTCACCGGCACCGGCACCCGTCCGGTGAACGCCATCGTCCGCTCCTCGGAAACCGGCGCGGCGACGAACCTCATCACCGGCATGGGCATGGGCATGCTTTCCAGTTTTCCCGCGGTGGTCCTCATCGTCGCCGCCATCCTGGGCAGCCACGGCCTGGCCGGTTTCTACGGGATCGGCGTGGGCGCCCTGGGCATGCTGATAACCCTGGGGATCCAGCTTGCCGTGGACGCCTACGGTCCCATCGCGGACAACGCCGGGGGCCTTGCCGTCATGAGCGAGTTTCCCCCGGAGGTCCGGGAAATCACCGACAAGCTCGACGCGGTGGGAAACACGACGGCGGCCATCGGCAAGGGCTTCGCCATCGGTTCCGCGGCCCTGACGGCGGTGATCCTGTTCACGGCCTTCCGGGAGCAGGCGGGACTGTCGTCCATCGACCTGACGGGGGTTCCCGTGCTGGCCGGGCTCTTCATCGGCGCGGTCATCCCCTTCCTGTTTTCCGCCCTGTCCATGACGGCCATCGGAAAAGCGGCCTTCGCGATGATCGAGGAAGTGCGGCGACAGTTCAAGGAAAAGCCGGGAATCCTGCTCGAGGAGGAGGAGCCGGACTACAAGAGGTGCGTCGGCATTTCCACCACCGCGGCGCTGAAGGAGATGATGCTGCCCGGCTTCATAGCGGCGGCGACCCCCATCGCGGTGGGCTTCATCGGCGGCGTGGAAATGCTCGCCGGGGTCCTGGCGGGGGTCACCGTTTCCGGCGTCACGCTGGCGACCTTCATGTCCAACTCCGGCGGGGCCTGGGACAACGCGAAAAAGACGATCGAGGGCGGCGCCTCCGGCGGTCGCGGCTCGGACGCGCACAAGGCCGCCGTCGTCGGGGACACCGTGGGAGATCCGTTCAAGGACACCGCGGGCCCGGCCCTGAACATCCTGATCAAGCTGATGGCGGTCATCTCCCTGGTGATCGCGCCGATGCTGAAAGATTTCTGGAGGTGACGCATGACATACAAACCCCGGCTCTACATGATCTGCTACCCGAACCCCGCCCTCGTCGCGTCCCAGCTCAATCCGGAACAGTTCGCCCGGCATTACATGATCGGTTCGTCCCGGGACTTCGAGGGCCGGATGGTCTTCGCCGACATCGACCCGGAGTTCCGCCACGAGTTCTTCGAGATCGAACGCGGCTTCGGGGACCTGGTTCCCCACGAGGACGGCCGGCCGAAGGCCACCAAGTTCATCGCCTCGTACCGGATCCTGGAGCACATGGATTTTTCCGCCATCCGGACCCTGTACCTGACCACGCCGGCCGGATATTCCATGGGGCTGGAACCCGCGCCCTTCGACGCGAAGCCGTCGACCAACCTGCTGCGGGTCTACGCCGAAATAAACCCCATCCGGATGCTCGTGCTGTCGAAGAACAACTTCATCGATTTCGGCAGATACGTCACCGCGCCGCGCAACCCCAAGGGGGCGCCGAAGCTGTTCTACACCCAGCTCGAATTCGACATCCAGGAATTCCTGGAGGAGCTCGCCCTTCACCCGGTCATGCAGCCGCCCATACCGGGCCTGCACCCGTCGAAACTCCGGGACGCCATCTACGAGGTCCAGAGGATCCCGTCGAAGGTCAACAAGGGGCTTTCGCTGGACTGTCCCTTCGACCGGATCCCGGCGCAGATGTTCCGCCACGGGTTCATGTTCGCGTCCCCGGACGAGTACCGCTTCTTCCCGATGCCGGATCTGAAAACCATCGAGAAGGATTTTTATAAGTTCTTCCGGACAATGAATTAATCCGGCCTTGAACATACAGGCGGGGGTCTGGTAGACTCCCGGAAAGCACGATTCTACAGGGGTTGCACGTGGCGCAGAAAATTACCATGACCGGAAACGGCCTTCACGTTCCCGACGATCCGATAATCCCGTTCATCGAGGGCGACGGCACGGGGCCCGACATCTGGAGGGCGGCGGTCCGCGGCTTCGACGCGGCGGTGGACCTGGCGTACGGCGGGCGGGAAAAAATCGCAAGGAAGGAAATCCTCGCCGGTGAAAAGGCTTTCACCGCCGCCGGGGACTGGCTTCCCCGCGAGACCGAGGACGCCTTCAGGGAATACCTGGTGGGCATCAAGGGACCCCTGACGACGCCGGTGGGCGAAGGCTTCCGGAGCCTGAACGTCACCCTGCGCCAGCGGCTGGATCTCTACGTGTGCCTCCGGCCCGTCCGGTACTATCCGGGTATCCCGTCACCGGTCAGGAACCCCGAGCTCGTGGACATGGTTGTCTTCCGGGAAAACACCGAGGACGTCTACGCGGGCCTTGAGGCCGCCGCGGGCACGCCGGAGGCCCGGAAGATAATCGCCTTCCTGAAAAACGATCTGGGCTGGAACATCCGGGAGGATTCCGGCGTGGGCATAAAGCCGATAAGCCGCACCGGAAGCGAGAGGCTCGTCCGGGCGGCCGTCGCGTACGCGCTGAAAAACGGCCGCAGGAGCGTAACCCTGGTCCACAAGGGCAACATCATGAAGTACACCGAGGGGGCTTTCCGCTCCTGGGGCTACGAGCTCGCGAAGAGGGAATTTCCGGACGTGGCCGTCACCTGGGACGAGGTCAAGGACGGGGTCGTGCCGGAGGGAAAGGTCCTGGTGAAGGACGTCATCGCCGACGCGTTCCTGCAGCAGATCCTCACCCGGCCCGCGGAGTACGACGTGATCGCCACGATGAACCTGAACGGCGATTACGTTTCCGACGCGCTGGCCGCGCAGGTCGGCGGCATCGGGATCGCCCCGGGGGCGAACATCAACTACGTCACGGGCCACGCGATTTTCGAGGCCACCCACGGGACGGCCCCGAAATACGCCGGCAAGGATGTGGTGAACCCGAGCTCGGTCATCCTGTCGGGGGCGATGATGCTCGAGTACCTGGGCTGGACCGAGGCGGCGCGGCTCATCGACCGGGGGATCGTCGGCGCGATCCGCGGAAAGATCGTGACCTACGATTTCGCCCGCCTGATGGACGGGGCGCGGGAGGTTTCCACCAGCCGCTTCGGCGACGCGATCATAGAGAGCATGAGGCCATGAAACGCATCGTCCTGCGCGTACCGCGCAAACTCCTGATCGCGGGGGCGGTCAGCGTCGTATTCGGCGCGTCGCTCCTTCTCCGGACCACCGGTTACGTGGAGGGGACCTTCTCCCTGTGGCCCATCCTGCTGGTTCTGTTGGGGATGTTTCTGCTGTACCGGGTGTTCTTCAAAAGCGGCCGGGAAGGAAACGTGTTCGCGGGTATTTTCCTGATTCTCGCCGGGGCCTTTCTGGTCATCCTGAACACAGGGGTCTTCGACCGGGATTTCAAGCATTTCTGGCCCCTCTTCATGCTCTTCGCCGGGGTTTCCCTGTTCTTCCACGGGTTGAAGAAACGGGGCGCGGCGAAGATACGGATGATGATTCCGGCCTTCAGCATCGCCTTCACAATCATCAACAACCGTTTGTCCTTC
>CAZGUL010000239.1:0-5370 GCA_964529055.1 uncultured Spirochaetaceae bacterium | reverse complement strand
CGCGGCGAAATCCGAGGCCGAAATCCGCGACAAGCTGAGAATTCCCGATGTCGTGACGGACGTGCGCGTAGAGGTGCTTCCAAAGACCGCGGCCGGCGATGCGGGAAAGGCCCCGAAGACACCCGTTTCCGAATCCCCGGCGCCCGTCCGGGAGGCCCGTCCGGCAGCTCCCGCCGCCGCAAGGGAGTCTCCCGCGCCGGAAGCCGAACCTTCCGGGGAGGAGGACCTCCGGGAAGAAAAACCCCTCAAGACGAAGGAAGGCCCGGACGGAAAAGCCGGACCGGCGGTCCAGGGTTCGATTCTCCGGGTCGACAGCAGGAGAATCGACAATCTTTTGAATCTGGTGAGCGAGACGGTCATCACCAAGGCCATCTTCAATCAGATAACGAACCAGTTCAACGAAAACCTCGGAGAGCTTCAAACGGCGGAAAATTTTTTTTCCGAAAAGATGAAGGGACTCTTCGATTCCCTGCCGGGATACATCGAGAGTGTCCACAAGGGCGGGTCCGTGAAGGATGCCAAGCGGGACCTCCTGGAAAAATACGGGGACGTTTTTACCCTTTTCGACTCCTTCGAGAGCCGTCTCAAGGCAACGATGGCGAAATTCCGGGGAACCGCCCAGAACCTGGGACGCATAACGAGCGAACTCCAGGAGGGCGTCATGCGTATCCGCATGGTGCCGATTTCCCAGATTTTCTCCCGGTTCCCCCGCCTGGTGCGGGACCTGTCACGGTCGCTTTCCAAGAAAATCAACCTGGTCATCGAAGGCGAGGACACGGAACTGGACAAATCGGTCATCGAGGACCTGCTGGATCCGCTGATTCACTGTGTGAGGAATTCCATCGATCACGGCATCGAGGAGCCTGCCGAACGCGCGGCGGCGGGAAAGCCCGCGGAAGGGCGGGTGCTGCTGAAGGCGAGCAACGAAGGAAACATGATCGTCATCCAGATTTCCGACGACGGCCGCGGCATCGACGTGGACCAGGTGCGGCGCAAGGCCGTCGAGCGGGGACTCATCCACCCGAACAAGAACCTGTCCGACGTCGAAGCCTTCAATCTCATTTTCGAGCCCGGTTTTTCCACCGCCAAAACGGTCACGAGCATTTCCGGACGGGGGGTCGGCCTGGACGTGGTGCGCCGGCAGATCGAAAAACTCAACGGCAGCGTGGTCGTTTCATCGGAAAAAGGCCGGGGAACACGGTTCGTCATCAAGCTGCCGCTGACTCTGGCGATCATCCAGGGCCTTCTGGTGCGGGTGGGAAACGAGAAATACGCGATTCCCATCACCTCCGTGGTCG
Organism: uncultured Spirochaetaceae bacterium; assembly: GCA_964529055.1. Taxonomy (GTDB): domain Bacteria; phylum Spirochaetota; class Spirochaetia; order DTKZ01; family DTKZ01; genus JAKQWJ01. Next base: position 4,072 of record CAZGUL010000239.1, on the reverse strand, counting down.
ACAGCCACCGCATCAAGCCGTCGGACATAAAGATGCTGGACAATTACGAGGTTTTCAACGTCCGGGAAGACGTGGTTTCCATCATGCGGCTGAACAGACTTTTCCGCATCCCGTCGGACGAGAACCGGGAATATTATTTCGTCGTCATCGTCGGCAGCGGCGACACGAAGATGGGGCTTATCGTCGACTCCCTGATCGGGGAGGAGGACGTGGTCATCAAACCCCTTCGGGGGCAGTTCACCAGCGTTCCGGGAATCGCCGGGGCGAACATTACCGGCGACGGCACCGTCTCCCTCATCATCGACGTTCCCCAGCTTCTCGATCTGGGCATGAAGCGGGAACTCGAGGAACGCAGAAAACGGGAAGCGACGATACGGTAAGGGATGTTTCAAACACCGAGGAGTCTTGGGATGAACGGCACTGATACCTTGATCATTAACGAAGCCGCGAGAGAGCGGGACGAGAGGATCGAGAAAGTCGACAAGATAGATTTCAAGATGGTGACCTTTTCCCTGAGCGGAAAAGATTACGGCGTCGACATCATGAAGGTCAAGGAAATCGCCAAATATACCGGCTATACCTATGTGCCGAATTCGGCTCCCTACGTGCGGGGGGTGTACAATCTCCGTGGCGACATCATTTCGGTCATAGACCTCAGAACCATGTTCAATCTTCCGGTGCCGGAACGTACGGAGAATTTCGAGAACGGCCTCATCCTGCGGCTCAGCGACAGCGTCCTGGGAATCGTCGTGGACAACATCGACAAGGTCGTCGGAATTTCGTCCGCCGACATCCAGCCTCCGCACCCGATTTTCAGCGACGTCAACATCAAATACATCAGCGGCGTCGTGGAAAACTCCGGGCGTCTGTACATCATTCTGAACGTTGAAAAAATCTTCTCCAAGGAAACGGAAACCCGTGAAGCCAAGGTCTTCGTTCCCGAAGCGGAGGAGGCCGCTCCGGCTATGAAGGCCCCCGCGGCGGCCCGGGGCGGGGAGGGTCCGGAGAAGGACTTCATCGTGGAAACCCTGCGGACCTTCAAGTCCTTCCATGCCGGTCCCGTCAACTCCGAATGGGTCGGCCGCCGGTACCGGGAATGGAAGGCGGAACGGAATTCCAGGGACCTGCAGATCACGTCCGCGGCGGACGCGGATGCCTTCCTCGCGACCTTCTATTCGCCCGACACGGGAAGGTTCTGGCGCAAGGAGTACGCCGAAGCGTTCGCCGGCCTGCTCGGGACGCCGGCGGGCAAGATCGTCAACGTCTGGAACCCCGGCTGCGGCAGGGGCTTCGAGACTTACAGCCTGACGGTCCTGATGAGCGAGCGGTTTGCCGGCTGCGCGCTGAAGGTCTGGGCGAACGACAGCGATCTCCTTGCCATTTCCACGGCGCCCAATCTCGTCTTTTCCGAGGGCGAGGTGCCCGAACACTTAAAGTCCTTCGTCGTGGCAGGGAAGAACGGCCTGAGCTTCTCGTCCGCGGTCAAGGACAGGATACTTTTCGAATACCACGATGTTCTGAACGCGTCCGTTCTTCCGGAAATGGACGTCATCGTGGCACGGGACCTGGTCTCCTTCCTGAAGGAGCCGGAGCAGAAAAAGCTTCTTGACGAATTTCACGAAAAACTTAAGCCCTCCGGGCTGCTTTTCCTGGGAACCAACGAACAGCCGATCGACGCGTCCGCATGGATGCGGACGGAAAAGAACGGCGTCGCGGTATATAAAAAAAATCAAGGTGGAGTGAAGGCATGAGAGTCGAGTACATCAATCCTTTCGTAGAATCGGCATACAACGTGCTGAAGGAAGTCCTGAACTGCAAGGTGACCCGGGGGGAATTGTACCTGAAGTCCTCCTCCACTCCCGTGCTGGGAGTCGCCGCCCTGGTGGGACTGGCGGGAGACGTGGAGGGCAGGGTCCTTTTCGACATGTCCCGCCCCACGGCCATAGCGATCGCATCCGTGATGAACGGCGAGGAACTGAAGAAACTCGACGAGCTGGGAAAGGCCACCATAACCGAGCTCGCGAACATGATCACCGCCCAGGCCGTGACGAAGCTGCACGACCTGGGTTTTCGTTTCGATCTGACGCCTCCCGCGATATTCACCGGCGACAACATGGAAGTATCCACCTCACAGGTGGAGGCCCTGATCGTGCCGATGGAAGTTCCGTATGGCAAGCTGGAGATCAACGTCGCGATACGGGAGAGGGCATAGGGGAGGGCTCCGGGCAGCATGAAGATGGTCAGCGAATTTCCGAACATGAACGACAAGAGACCGGAAGGGCTCCGGGAGGACGGAAAACCGTACCGGGTCCTCATAATCGACGATTCGATGTTCGTGATAAAACAGATAAACCAGATTCTCACGTCGGATGGCTTCAACGTCATCGCCACCGCGGGAGACGGCCGGGAAGGGCTGGACAAATACAAGGAGCTTTATCCGAACGTCGACCTGGTGACCATGGATATTACGATGCCGAATCTGGACGGGGTATCCGCCCTGGAGAAGATTCTGGAGTTCGACAAAAACGCCAAGGTCATCATGATAAGCGCCCTGGGCAAGGAGGACCTGGTGAAAAAGGCCCTGATGCTGGGGGCCAGGAATTACATCGTCAAGCCTCTGGACCGAAAAAAAGTGCTCGAGAGGATTGTCATGTCTCTGAAAAAATGATATAAATATTCCGCGTCGAAAGACGCCGTGCGTCTCCGGACGCCATGGGCGGTTAGCTCAGTTGGTTAGAGCACCTGCTCGACACGCAGGGGGTCGATGGTTCGAGTCCATTATCGCCCAAACGGTATCCAGAAAAGCCCCGCATCGCGGGGTTTTTTTTATGGGGTCCCCCGGGAACTTGACATTTTCCTAAAGATTCTGTAGTTTATTGGCGGATTGCTCCGTTTCCCGGTAGTGTAATGGTAGCACCACAGACTCTGGATCTGTTCGTGGGGGTTCGAGTCCTCCCCGGGAAGGAAAAGCAAGGTCCCTTCGTCTAGCGGTCAGGACAGGAGATTCTCATTCTTCAAACAGGGGTTCGATTCCCCTAGGGACTAAAATCCGGCAGGATCTGCCGGATTTTTTATGAGTATGAATGTATAAATATGCAATAAAACTGTAAATTTAAACATGGAGGGGCCTGTGCAAAAACCAGCTTTACTTGTTCTCGCAGACGGGACGAAATTCCCCGGCCGGAGTTTCGGATTTCCGGCGCGGACCCCGGAAGAGCTCACGCCCGGGGAAGCCATGGCCCCCGGGGCGGGGGAGGTGGTTTTCAATACCGGCATGAGCGGCTACCATGAAATCCTCACCGATCCGTCCTACACCGGTCAGATCGTCACCATGACGTATCCCCTCATCGGCAACTACGGCGCCGACCCCGCGTGGAACGAAGGCGGTCCCGAAAAGGGCGTCACCCGCAGGGCCGTCAAGGCGGCAGGCTTCGTCGTGCGGGAACTGTACGACGGCCCGGTCCCGAAGGGAAGGACCGGCCTGCATGAGTTTCTCGCCAACCAGGGGGTGCCGGGTATAACCGGGGTGGACACCCGACGCCTCACCCTGCACCTCCGGGACAACGGTACGCCGTCGGGTGTCATCGTCGGTCTTCCCGACGGGGAACGCGAATTCTCGAAAAAGCAGATACAGGCGGCGCTGGACTTTCTGGCGGCGTTCCCGTCCATGGAAGGACGCAACCTGGTGGGCGAGGTGGGAACCCGGAAGGCGGAAACGGTTAACCGGGACGGGAAACACCATTTCGTTCTGATAGACTGCGGCGTCAAGGCGGGGATCCTGAAGGAGCTTCTCCGGCTGGGAGTCCGGGTGTCCGTCCTGCCCGGAACCGTCGGGAGCGGTGAGGTCCTCAACCTCAAACCGGACGGCGTGCTTTTCTCCAACGGCCCCGGAGACCCGGCGGTGCTGGAACCGCAGATCAGGCTGGCCCGGAGCCTCATCGGCAGGGTCCCGGTTTTCGGGATTTGCCTGGGGCACCAGCTCATCGCCCTTGCCCTGGGGGGAAAGACCTACAAGATGCGTTTCGGCCATCACGGGGTCAACAATCCCGTCAAGGACACCCGGACCGGACGG
>CAZGUL010000238.1:0-5381 GCA_964529055.1 uncultured Spirochaetaceae bacterium | reverse complement strand
GAAACGTTCGTTCGTGCGGGTCACCGAATACCAGACGTTGTCCACGTTTTCGATGCGCCCGCCCTTCACTTCCAGGGTGACGAAGCCGCGGTCTTTCGAGAAGATGACGAAATCGCATTCACCCCGGATGTTCCGGTCGCCGGTCCACGTCACCGAGTGGAACACGTGGAAGGAATCGTCGAGCTGCCGGCGCAGCTCCTCGTAAACGAAGACTTCCGCCTCCGATTCCGTGTATTCCAGTTCGAGGACGTCGGGGTGCATGACCGCCATAGAGACTTTCAGCTTACAGCGGAATTCGGGGTGTTGTCAAAGAAATATCGTCGTATTAGGATGAAACATGCCCGAAAAAACCCGGCCTACCATCCACGTGTCCCGCAATGGCCACGACCACTTCGGCGAATTCGACGAGAGCCGCAGCCTGCTGGACTACATCAACACGAAAACCCCGTTCAACCTCCCGGCGCCGTGCGGCGGCAAGGGGCGGTGCGGCAAGTGCCGCGTCCTCGTGACGGAAGGAGAGCTGTCCCCGGTAACCGGGGAGGAACGCAGGCTGATTTCCGGGAAAGACCTGGAACGCGGCGTCCGGCTGGCCTGCATGGCCCGGCCCTCAGGCGACGTCGTCATGGTGCTGGAGGGGGAGCGGTCCGGGATCGGCAATAAATCCGCCCTCATCTCGGAGACGCTGGAGCTTCGTCCGGCACTGCGCAAGGACCTGGTCGTTCTGCCGGAACCCCACCTGCACGACCAGGCGTCCGACCACAGCCGCATCCTGCGGGAAATCGGCCTGGACTCCACGGCCCTGCCCCTTCCCGTGCTCCGCGAGCTTGCCGGCGCCCTGCGGAACGACGGCTACACCGTGACCCTGTGCCGGTACGGCGGCGACATCATCGCGGTCGAACCGGGCGACACCCGTAACAGGCTGTACGGGGCCGCCGTCGACATCGGCACCACCACGGTGGCGGTTTATCTGGCCGACATCGGGGAGGGCAGAAACATCGACGTCATGTCCGCCCTCAACGCGCAGGAAGTCTTCGGCGCCGACGTCATTTCCCGCATCAACTACACCATGACCCACCCGTCCGGGCTCCGCCTGCTGGGGGAAAGGATACTGGACCAGATCGACTCCATGATTCTCGCCCTCGCCCGACGGAACGGCATCGACCCGGAAAACATCTACGCCGTTTCCCTGGCGGCCAACACGACGATGATCCACCTTGCCCTGGGCCTCCCGCCGGAAAACATAGCCTCGGCGCCTTTCATATCCGTCACCACCGAATCCCACGCGATCCCCGCCCGCGAACTCGGTCTCTCGATGGCGCCGGGCGGCGTCGTTCAGGTTTTGCCGTCCATTTCGGGCTACGTCGGCGCGGACATCGTCGCGGCGATTCTGGCAAGCGGCATGGCCGATTCCGATTCGCTCTGTCTTCTCATCGACATCGGCACCAACGGCGAAATCGTCCTCGGCGACAGATCGAGACTCGTATCGTGCTCCACCGCCGCAGGCCCCGCCTTCGAGGGCGCCCATGTCCGCAGCGGCGTCGGCGGTATCGCGGGGGCCGTGAACAAGGTCTCCTGGGAAGGCGGCCGCTTCTCCTTCACCACCATCGCCGATGCGGGCCCCCTGGGGATCTGCGGTTCCGGCATCGTAGACCTGCTCGCCCTGCTGCTGCGGACCGGCATCGTCGACGAGACGGGCCGCATGCTTTCCCGGGACGAAGCCGCCTCCGTCGGCGGCGTATCGGAATGGCTCCTGGACAGGATCACCGAAACCGACGGCGAGCCGGCCTTCATTCTGGTGCCGGAGAACGAGTCGGCGGTGGGCGCCCCCATCATGCTGTCCCAGAAGGACGTCCGGGAAATCCAGCTCGCCAAGGCGGCCATCGCCGCCGGCATCGACACCCTGGTGAAACGGATCGGCGTCGGCCTGGAGGATATCACCACCCTGTACCTGGCCGGAGGCTTCGGCAGTTACATCCACAGGGAAAGCGCCGTCGCGATCGGCCTTCTTCCCCGCGAACTCCTTAATCGGGTGCAGGTCATCGGCAACGCCGCCGGAAAGGGCGCCCTGATGGCCCTGCTATCCGAAGACCTGCGCTCCCGGTGCGAAGGCATCCGCCGCGTCACGGAGTACATCGAACTGTCCTCCTCCCCCGAGTTCCAGGACGCCTACATTGAAAGGATGTTTTTCCCACAAGAAAATACAAAAACTGACAAGATTTTTTAAGACAGCCCGTTTCGGATCGTTTAGTCTCAGGACAAGCTGTCAATCCGAGTCTGTCGAATAGGAGGAACCGCATAATGGGGATTCTTGAAGAAATGAGCGAATTCCTGCAGAAGGGCCGCGCCAACGAAGTGAAGGACCTCGTGCAGAAAGCCATCGATCAGAAAATCGACGCGAAGAAAATACTGGAAGAAGGCCTCATGGCCGGCATGAACGTGGTGGGCGAGAAGTTCAAGAACAACCAGGTCTACGTACCGGAAGTCCTCATCGCCGCCCGGGCCATGAACGCGGGCATCGCCATCCTGCGGCCGCTCCTGGTCAGCGCCGGCGTCAAAGCCAAGGGCAAGGTCGTTCTCGGAACCGTGAAGGGAGACCTGCACGACATCGGCAAGAACCTGGTCAAGATGATGATGGAAGGCAAGGGCCTGGAAGTCGTCGACCTGGGAACCGATGTTTCCGCCGACAAATTCATCAAGACCGCAAAGGAACAGAACGCGCAGATCATCGCCTGCTCGGCCCTGCTGACGACGACGATGACCGAAATGAAGCACGTGGTGGAAAAGGCGAAGGAAGAAGGCATCAGGGAAACCGTCACCATCATGATAGGCGGAGCGCCCGTCACCGACAACTACTGCAAGAGCATCGGAGCGGACATCTACTCCCCCGACGCCGCGAGCGCCGCCGAAAGGGCAGTTGCAGTTTTCGGATAATCAACGGGAAACCGGGCCGTCGACCCGCCCGCGAACCGCCGCCCCCCCCGGGAGCGGCGGTTTTTTTTTGCCCTAAACCCCCGCCCGGCGATAGAAGGCGAGAATGTTTTCCGTCGACGAGGCGGATTCAAACAACGTGCATCGGCAGGACCCCGCGACCCAGAAATTCTCCGCATATCTATCCATGAGACGCCGGACTGGTTTCGCATATTTTTCCATGTGATTCCCCACGGACAAACATACTCCCAAGAAAAACTTTATCGGGCCCACTTATCAGCCGCCACATGCCGATAGCCCGCGAATCGGTCGAGCAGAGCGGCGGGTTCGGTTTCCACGATCAGGTTGAGCCGATGGGACCGCTTCAGAAAACCCTCGCCGATCGCGTGGTCCAAAAAAGCGAGCAGCGCGTCATAATACCCCTTCGTATTCAGGAGTCCGACCGGCTTGTCGTGATGTCCCAGCTGTCCCCAGGTATAGATCTCCGCGAATTCCTCCAGGGTGCCGATCCCTCCGGGCAGTGCGGCGAAACCGTCGGCCAGCTCATACATCCTGGCCTTGCGCTCGTGCATGGTCTTCGTGACGATGAGCTCGGTTATGTCCGCCTTCTCGACCCGGGAGTGGATGTACTCGGGAATGACGCCCGTCACCCTTCCGCCGCCGGCGAGCACGGCCCGCGCCGCGACGCCCATGAGACCGATGTTGCCGCCGCCGTAAACCAGGCCCCAGCCCCGCAGAGCGACGAGCCCGCCGAGGCTCCGGGCGGCCCCGGCATAGGCGGGGTCGCCGCCCATGCTGGAGCCGCTGAAAACGCAGAGGGTCTTCATGGGATCATTTGTATTCTATCTGGGCCTTGCCGTGCTCGTTCGGTCTGCGGGTGATTTCAAGGCCCTCGACTTCGATTATGGCCATCTCGAAGGCATACAGGACCTTGCAGCCCGGCTCCAGGTGGCCCGAGTACGTGCCCTCGGGATCCGAAATCACCGTATGCAGATGCGGCACGCCGTCGACGATGAGGCCGTCGATGGACGACAGCTCGATGGGCGTGTTCTCCAGCCGCTTGAAATCGAACGATGACGGATAACCCGTGGTGGTGATGTAATGGGTGACGCCCTCGCTCAGGGTCCCCATGGCCGACACGACGATGCCGTTACGGATGCCGCTGTCCCGTATAAGGTCCTTGATGCAGGCGGTCACCTCGTCGCCCTCTTCCATCCGTACGAAAAAAATCCTTCCGATCTTGTTGGATACGAACGCTTTCATGCCGCTACCCCCGGATTTCCCGCAGGAACTGTTTTCCCGCCCGCATGATCATGGCCTGGTCGCTGGAAAGTCCGATGAGCTGCACTCCCCGGCGCAGGAGGTCCCGGGTCGTCTCGGCATCCGGCGCTATCGTGCCCGCGGCGACCCCGGCTTTTTTGCATTTGCCGATGATCATGTCCATCGCCTCGACGACCCGGGGGTGCTTCGGATTGCCCGTCACGCCCAGCGCCTGGGACAGGTCCATCGGCCCCATCCAGAGGCAGTCCACATGGGGCACCGCGAGGATTTCGTCGATCCGGTCGATGGCCTCGCGGGTTTCGCAGTAGACGATCACCATGACGTTCTCGTTTGCCAGCCGGGCGTACTCCGCGGCATCCATGCTTCCGTAGCCGGCAGCCCGGTTCGACGCGGTGTAACCCCGGCAGCCTTCGGGAGCGTACAGGGCGCTGTCCACGACGTGCTCCACTTCGGCGGCGGACGAGGTCTCCGGCACCATGATACCCAATCCGCCGGCGTCCAGACCCTGCAGGATCTGGGCCCGGCTGTTTTCACGGACCCGCACGACCGGTACGATGCCGGAAATGTCCGAGGCCCGCAGCAGGTTCAGCATGCTCTCCTTGTTCATCTGGCTGTGCTCGTTGTCGATGATGAAATAGTCGAAACCGGACAGGGCGAAAATCTCCACGACCGACGGGTCGGGTATTTTTGCGAATGTGCCGATGTAAGTCTTTCCTTCCTTCAATCCTTTTTTAAGGGGATTCGTTCGAATCATGATCGCTTTCTCCTGTTGCATGTGATTGAGGCGTCGTCAGGGACGACAGGTATATGTGATCCCGCATCGCCCGCTCGGCTTCGTCGGGATTTCTGTTCCGTATGGCCGAGACGATCTTCATGTGGAGATCGCCGGCGATCCGGGAAAATATGTCGCGCTTCGCCAGGATGTTGACCCTGAGCAGGTAAAACAGACTGACGGAACGGAGGGCTCTCACCAGGGACGCGCAGCCCGTGAACCCGGCCATGGCGATGTGAAACTCGTAGTGCTTGTTCCAGAAATCGCTTTCCCGCTCGGCGGTCCGGGGTGTGGCGTCGACCTGGGACGCGAGAAACTCCAGGCGTCTTTCCTGCTCCCCGGTCAGGCCGGATTCCGCGAGAAGCCGAACCGCCTGGCACTCGATGGCCTCCCGCAGGGC
>CAZGUL010000237.1:0-5383 GCA_964529055.1 uncultured Spirochaetaceae bacterium | reverse complement strand
CGTTCGCCGCCCAGGGAACCCGCGGCGTGAATGGTTATCTTTATGCGTCCGTTCGAGTTCTTCTCGACGACTTCCTTGAACTTCACCAACCCTTCATGGATGTTGCCTTCAGCGGCGTACACCGACGCCACGTTGGCGCTCATCGTCTTCTTCCCGGCCGCTTCGCTCTTGCCGCCCGCGGAGGCCATCGCCGCCGCGAGGCAGAGAACAAGAACCGCCAAAGATGCCTTTTTCATGAGTCCTCCTAGATGCATTCTTTAAAAATTTCTCGAAAAACCATACCATGGCATATTTTAAAAGTCAAAACATTTTTCCTCTCCTTATCCGTAAATCAGGTTCGGCAGGAACAGCAGGATGTCCGGGAAAACCAGGTACAGGACCGTCAGCACGACGACGGCCGCGATGAACGGAACGCTTTCCTTCATGAAGTCCTGCAGCTTGCATTCCAGCGTCCCGCAGACGATGTACATGGCAACCCCCACGGGCGGGGTCAGGATTCCCATCGTCACGACCACGCTGGTAACGACGCCGAAGAGCACGGGGTCCACGCCGATCTTGACTATAAGCGGCAGAAGGATGGGCGTCAGCAGGAGGATGATGACCGACCCCTCCATGAACATCCCGAAAAGCAGCAGGAACGCGATGACGATCGCCATGACGATGACCGGGCTGCCGGAGATGCCGGTGATCAGCATCGTCATCTTCTGGGGAATCTTCTCTATGGGAATGCCGTACCCGAAGATGCCCGCCATCGAAATCATGTACATGATCGCGCCCACGTCCCTGACGGAGCTCTTCAGCGTCTGCCACAGGGATTTCAGCGTAAGGTCCCTGTAGACGAAGAACCCGATGACCAGGGCGTACACGCAGGCGAAGGAGCCGACTTCCGTCGGGGTGAAGATGCCGATCCTCAGGGAGCCGATCAGCACGAACGGGAAAATGAGGGCCCAGATCGTTTCCTTGAGGGAACCGAGGATTTCCTTGACGGTGGCCCGTTTTTCCCGCGCCCGCCGGAAGCCCCGGATACGTGACGTTACCGCCACGGTGACCATCATCGCGGTCATCATCAGGAGACCGGCGGGTATGCCTGCGGCGAAGAGCCGTCCGATCGACACTTCGCCGATTGTCCCGTAGAGGATCATGCCGACCCCCGGAGGAATGGTCGAGGTGATGAGGGACGTGTAACCGATGACCGCCGCGGAGTATCCCCGGGGATACCCCTGCCTGTCCATTTCCGGGCCGAGGATCCTCGCCTCCATCGCCGCGTCCGCGTTGGACGAACCGGAGCATCCTCCCATGAAGGTGCTGAGGAGAACGCTTACCTGCGCCATCCCGCCCCGCATGTGGCCCGCGAGCTGCATCGACAGTTTTATCAGGCGGTCCGTGATTCCGCTGGCGTTCATCAGGCTTCCCGCGAAAATGAAGAGCGGGACGGCCAGCAGCGTCACGTTCTGTGTCTGGGAAATGGGAAGCTGCACGATCGTCGAGATCGGGAGCTCGACGGCGTACTGAAGAAAAAACGCCGTGCCCGACATCCCGATGGAGAATCCCACGGGCATCCCGACGGCCAGCAGGAAAAGGAATACAATCATTACCAACAACATCGTCTTCTTCCCCTACCTTTTTTTCAGGCTGTACATGCGGTGGATCTTGAGGCTCACCGTGATCAGCATCAGAAGGGAACATATCGGCATGCTGAGGGTGACCCACGTGTAACTCAGGGCCGGGATGCCCTGAAAGGAGCGGTGCCAGGTGGACACGGACATGATGAAGCCCTGATACACCATCAGGGCGAGAAAGACCGCGATGGCGCAATTGATGGCCAGCTCGACGCGGTCCCGGAGAGGCTGCCGCAGCTTGAGAAACAGTATGTCCACGTTGACCAGCTTGTTTTCCCGGAAGGCGACGTCGGCCCCGAGAAAAACCCCCCAGGTAAAGAGAAGAAGCGCGATGTCCAGGGCCCAGTTGATGGGAAAACCCACCGTGCGCGTGAGCGCCGCGACGAAGATCACGAATACGGTGATCAGGATCGACGCTGCGGCAATGACGACTTCGAGTTCGCAGATTTTTTTATAGAGCGCTTTCATGTTTTTTGTACCATCCGATGCGGCGGTGTAAAAAACGGCGGCGCACGGGAATTCCATGCGCCGCCCTCACGGAAAGATTTATTTCACCACGGGCTTGCCGAGCTCGGCGTAAATCGCCTCACGCACGGCGTCGAGCTTCATGGAATCGTACGCGGACTGACCCGCCTTCTTGAAGGCCTGGATGTCCATTTCCTTGTAGGGGATGTAAGTCATGCCCTTGTCGATCATGAACTGCCTGTCGGCGTCGGCATTCTTCTGCAGCTGCTCGGAAACCTCCAGGCCCGCCTTGTTGGCCTCGTCGATCAGCATGGTCTGGTATTCCCTGGGAAGCTTGTTGAACCAGTCCGTTCCCGCGACGAGAACGTTGGCCTGGAAGATGTGCTGGGTCTCCAGGATGTACTTGGCGACTTCGTACACCTTCAGCGTCTTCGCGGCGGCGTACGGGAGCTCGCAGCCGTCCACGACCTTGGTCTGGATGCCGTTGTACAGTTCGCCGTACGGAAGGGCGACGGCCTTGCACCCCAGGGAATTGACGGTGGCCACCCACATCGGGGCGGGAGCGGTCCTGATCAGCATGCCCCGGAATTCGCTGGGATTCTTGCCCAGCTTGTTCGAGAACACGTTCCGGTAACCCTGGACGAACGCGTAGGAAATGACCTTGAGCTTGAACTTGTCTTCCAGCTGTTTGACCCATTCCCCGATGACCTTGGAGTTCAGAAGTTTCTTGACCTCGTCCAGGTTGTCCAGAAGATAGGGGGCGTACAGGATGGAAAATTCCTTCACATAGTTCCCCAGGCGGGCGGGATCCGTCTGCCAGCCCACGTTGGAGCCTTTTCTCATCTGCTCCAGAACGTCCTCCTCAACACCGAGCTGGGCGCTGGGGTAGATCTCGACCAGGAAATCCCCGTTGGTTTTCTCGCCGATGATCTTCGCCCACTTCTCGTAGGCCTTGTGATACAGGTCCTCGCTGGTCTGCACGTGGCCGAAGCGCAGGGTGTACTTCGGTTTCTTCTCCTCCGACTTGCCCCCCGCCGCCAGGGACGCGACGACGCACAGCGCCAGCGCCAGAATCAATACCGTCTTCTTCATAGCCGATCCTCCTCACCGTTTTTTAAAGGCATTCTCTCAAGCCTTTTTTATTATAAGACAATTTCATTTTTCGCGCACGAAAAAAGACTTCCCCTCACGCGCCGCCGTCCTCCATTCCCTTCGGCTCCAGATATTCCCTGAGCAGGGCCCTGCACGTGCCGCGCAGATGCTCCCGCATGAATCTCTCGCCGTCCTCCGCGTTTCTCTCCTCCAGGGCCCGCAGGATATGCAGATGGTCCTGCTTCGACCGCTCTTCGATGCGGGGGGAATTCCGGCTCATGCTGCGGGTCAGGGCCATGAGATTGGACAATTTCTGGTAGAACTCGGTCAGGAACCTGTTGTCCGCCATTTCGATGATGAGATTGTGGATCTCGTTCCCGATTTCGATGCCCAGGACGCAGTTTTCCCCTATATCCACGGCTTCGAGCCGCCGCCAAAGGTCCGCGATTCGCGCCGCGAAACCCGACGGTTCGGCGATGCACGCGAGCCGGGCGCATTCACCCTCGACGGCCTCCCGGGCATGAAATATTTCCACGATTTCCTCGACCCGGAGTTTCTTGACCTGGTAGCCCCTGGCGGGCTGGAGCAGCAGGATGCCCAGGTTGGACAGCTTTCGCAGGGTCTCGCGGATGGGGGTGCGGGAAATTTTGTAGGTTTCGCAGAGTTCCCTCTCGACGAGCCATTTCCCCGGCGGGAACTCGCCGGTGACTATCCGTACACGCAGGTCTTCGAATATCTCGTCGGTACGCATGGTCATGATTGTACACCGGCAGTATACCATGTTTTTCCCGGCCGTCAACCGATTTTCCGCCGCCTTGACTCCCGCGCCGGCGGCGGTTATCGTCCAAACATGAGAATTCTGGTAATCGGCGGGGCCGGCTACATCGGCAGCCACGTGACGCGGCATTTTCTCGACGCGGGACACGCCGTCGCGGTGTTCGACAACATGTCCTCCGGCCTGGAGGAAAACCTCTTTCCCGACGCGGAGTTCATCCGGGGCGACATCCTGGATTACTCCTCCCTGCTGTCGGCCCTCGGGCGGGGGTGGGACGCCGCCGTCCATCTCGCGGCGTTCAAGGCCGCCGGCGAGTCGATGCTGAAGCCGGAAAAATACTCGACCAACAACATCGGGGGCGCCATAAACATCCTGAACGCCCTCTCGGAGAGCGGCGTCCGGCGGCTCGTGTTTTCCTCCTCCGCCGCCGTGTACGGCGAGCCCGTCCGGATCCCCATCGACGAGGAGCACCCGAAAAACCCGGAGAACTTTTACGGTTTCACGAAGCTGGAAATCGAGCGTCTCCTGGAATGGTACGACAGGCTGAAAAACCTCCGCTACGCCGCCCTGCGTTACTTCAACGCCGCGGGCTACGATACCGCGGGCCGCGTCCGCGGCAGGGAACGCAATCCGGCCAACCTTCTGCCGATCATCATGGAGGCCGCCGCCGGCATGCGGCGGAACCTGCAGATTTTCGGCGACGATTACCCCACCCCGGACGGCACCTGCGTGCGGGACTACATCCACGTGAACGACCTGGCTGCGGGCCATCTGGCCGCCCTGGATTACATCGCGCGCACGGATCGCAGCCTCACGGTCAACCTGGGAAGCGAAAAAGGCATCAGCGTCCGCGAAATCCTCGACAGCGCGCGCCGCGTAACGGGCCGGCCCATCCCGGCGGAGATCGGTCCGCGCCGTCCCGGAGACCCGGCCGTCCTGGTCGCGTCGGCCCGGAAGGCCCGGGAGTCGCTGGGATGGGAAGCCCGGGCCAGCGGGGTGGAGACGCTGATCGAATCGACCTGGCAAATCTACAAACCGAAGTGAGAGACCGACAAAGATGAATACCACAGAAGGAAAACCGCGCTACAGTTTCGGCGAGGAAATCGCGAACAGCGTCACCCACGGAATCGGAATCCTTCTTTCCGTCGCGGGACTCGTCCTGATGGTCGTTTTCGCGGCCCGGTACGGCGACACCTGGCACGTGGTCAGCACCGCGGTCTTCGGGGCCGCGCTGATTTTTCTGTATACCGCTTCGACCCTGTACCACGCGGTCCCCTCGTTCCACGCGAAAAGCGTCCTGCAGACTCTGGACCATTCGGCCATCTTCCTGCTCATCGCCGGCACCTACACGCCCTTCACGCTGGTGTCCCTCCGCGGGCCCTGGGGCTGGACCGAGTTCGGGGGGAACTGGGCCGCGGCGAATATCGGCTGC
>CAZGUL010000236.1:0-5406 GCA_964529055.1 uncultured Spirochaetaceae bacterium | reverse complement strand
ACGGTGGACGCCCCGGAGGCGGGTTCGGTTGTCCTGACAGGCAATTTTTCGGACTGGAAACCCGAGGGATACCCGATGAAAAAACACGGCGACGGGGGCCGCTGGGAGATCCGGCTCAGGTTGAAAAAAGGCGGACTCTACACGTATAATTTCATCATCGACGGGGAAAAATGGATCCCCGACCCGGCCGTGCCGTTCCGGGTCAATGACGGTTTCGGCGGCGAAAGCTCTCTCCTGCAGCTGTAGGGGGGAAAGGGGAAAATCATGAGTAAAGCGCTGTTCATCGGGACCCTCGCGACGATCCTGATTCTCCGCGGAGGCGCGGCCTCGGCTGAAGAAAAGGACGGCATGAGGCTGGGCGACCGTCTGTCGGACCCGGCGTGGAAACGGAGTTTCGAGTCGGTCCTCGCGGAGCGCGCGGCGGCGGAAAGGATGGCGGCTGAAACGGTCGAAACGGTTTGCCGCCTTCTGTACGACCACGCCGCCGGGCCTGATCCCCGGGCGGCTGCCCTCCGCGCGGCGGAGATCGCCGGGAACCTGGACGCGGACATCCGCAGGGGGGTGCCCCCCGGGGCGGCGGCCGCCGCGTACCGTCACCTGATACGAAACGCGGCGGAATTTCAGGCCGTCCGCAGGAGGCTTCTGGACAAGGGCCTGTACGCCCCCGCGCCGGACGTGGCGGACCGTATCCGCAGACCCGACACTCCCGGAGAACCGGCGGCTCCCCGCAGGAAATCTCCCGACGTTCCGAAGGACTGACCCGGAGTGAAAACCCTTGCCGCCGCCCTGCTCTGCCTTTTTCCCCTTTTCGCCGCGGCGGACGCTCCCGACCTGAAAGCCGTCGAGACCTGGCTCGAAGGAACGCCCCGGGCACGGGAGTATCGGGGAGGAAAGGAGCGGATACTCGGAATTTTCCGGGACGCCGATGGGCGGGACATCCCCCTGGAACTTCTTTTCGACAAGCTCAAGGAGGGCACGTCCAAGCGGATACCGCCGGACGATCTGATCGCCCGGCTCGCGGAAGAGGGTTTCCGCCTGTACATGGCGCGGGAAGCAGTACACGCTTCCGGGCTCGTCCCCGCGGGTTCCGGGATCGGAACGGCCCTCCTGCGAAACGCGTCGCTGGCAATGCTCTCGGGATTGTCCGAAGGCACCCTGTACGCGGTCCTGTCCGCGGCGACAGAGTCCGGAAAGGGTCCGGAGGGGGCCGGGGAGTTTCTTTCCGCCTTCGTGAGGATGCATGCGGTCGCCTCTTTTTCCCCGGAGCACGCGGGACCTCTGTCGGCTGCCCTTTTTTCCGGAAAAGTCCCCGTCAGGAGCTACGGTTCCCTGGTTTCCCTGTTTCTGCGGGCTTCGGCCGGACGGATTCCCCCGGACGTCTGTGTCCGCATCATGACCGACGTTCTCGGTTCCGGAGGCGGAATCGTCCAGATCGACCGCGAACTTTCCAGGAGAATAAAAAGTCCATGAAGAGGAAATCAGCCCTTTTTTTCGCAGCGATTCTCGGCGCCGGGGTCCTCTTTTCGGTCTCCGCAGGAAACACGGAAACGGTCCTGGGAATCGAAACCGCCGCTGAAGAGAGAGTGAATGGAGATTTCGCCCTGGTTCCCGCCGCGTACATTCTTTTTTCCGGTTCCCGGTTTCCGTCGGAGGAGGCGAGTCTCTTCCTCGACGCGTACGGTCATGCGGGATGGGACACGGCCGGGGAGACCGCCGTCTACGATTTCTCCGTTTCCGGGGGATTTTCCCTGCGAAAAACGCCGTTTTTCGCGGGCCTGAGCCTCGCCACCCGGGCCGTCGACACCGCAGAGGACCCCGGTGAATGGGTGTCCTCCGCGGAGGCGACCCTTTCGTGGACGCGGGCGGAGGTGTCGCTGTACGCGAAGCCCGGTATTTCCTTCACCGCGGGACCCCGGGACGCGTTTTCCGCGTCCTTCGAGCCCGGGTTGAGCGGTCTCGTTTTCCCCACCCTCGTCGGGACCGCCGCCGTCAGGGGGGGGCTCACCCGCTTTCTCGACGGCGGGGAGGAATTCTTCGCCGAACCGAAGGCCGCGCTGGACTGGTACCCGGACGCCCCGTTCTCCGTGAGCGCCAAAGGCTCGTGGGAGCGGGTTTTCGACCGGAACGCCGGTCCTCTGGGAAACACCGCCGCGGGCGAAGTTTCCCTGCTCCTGTACGCCGCCCGGGGCCTTACAGTCGCATTCCGTTTTCCGGCGGAGAGGGAATACGACGGTACGACCGGGGAAACGGTTCTGCGCCTCGAACCCTTCGCGTCCGCACGGATATCCCCGGCCGGTTCCGACGGCGGAACGGACCTGGTGTTTTCCGCCGGGTGGAGAACCGAGCGATTTTTCGATGCGGACGAGCGGAAAGACGGCTGGTTTCTCCGGCTGGGACTGGAAAAAGCCTTTTAATCGGTCGCCGGCCGACAAATCCTCTTGACCTGCGGCCCCTGTTTCGTCTAGGATGACCCATCCTTTCCGGATTTACGAGAGGAATAAAGACGAACAGGGGAACCAGATGGCCAAAAACAAACCTATCCTGAAGGATGACGCCCGTATCGGGATCGTCAACCGCGGCGAAGCGGCTTTCCGTTTCATCCGGGCGGTGCGGGATTTCAACCGGCTGTACGGAACGCGGCTCCAGACGACGGCCTTCTACGTGGACCGCGAACGGGATTCCCTGTTCGTGCAGGAGGCCGACCAGGCCCATCCCCTGTCGGCCTTCCCCGCCTTTTCCGCTGTCTCCGGCAGCCCGTACCTGAACCGGAAGCTCATGATGGAGGCCCTCGCGGGATCGGGCTGCTCGGCCGTCTGGGTCGGATGGGGCTTCCTGTCCGAGGACGCGGAGTTCGTTTCCCTGATCGAAAAGGCCCGTCTTGTCTTTCTCGGGCCCTCGTCGAAGGCCATGGCCCTCCTGGGTGACAAGATAGCCGCGAAGGAACTTGCGGAAAAAAGCGACGTGCCGATCTGCCCGTGGAGCAGGGGGCCTGTCCCGAACCTGGAATCCGCCCGCGCCGTATCCGAAAAAATCGGATACCCGGTCATCGTGAAGGCCGCCAACGCCGGCGGCGGACGGGGCATCCGCTTCGTTCCCCGGCCGGAGGACCTCCCCGCCGCCTACAAGTCCGCGGTGGACGAGACCCTCAGGATAACCGGCAACACGGTGGTGTTCATCGAACGGCTGGTGGAAAAAGGCCGGCATCTTGAGGTGCAGGTTCTTGCGGACCGGCACGGCAGCGTGCGAACCTTCGGCGTCCGGGACTGCTCGGTGCAGCGGAAGAACCAGAAGATCGTCGAGGAAACCCCGCCGGCGAATTTCGATCCCGCCATAATCGGGGAAATGGAGAAGGCGGCGTCCCGGCTCATCCTGTCCGCTGGGTATGAGAGCGCCGGCACCGTGGAATTCCTGTATGACCTGAAGCGGAAGGAATTCTACTTCATGGAGGTCAACACCCGTCTTCAGGTGGAACACCCGATCACCGAACAGCTCTACGGGGTGGACCTGGTGCGGGGGCAGCTCCTGGTGGCGCGGGGCGAAAGCGTCGCCGGCTGGACGGCGGAGCCCCGGGGCGCGGTCGTTGAAGTGAGGCTCAACGCCGAGGACCCGAACAAGGACTTCCGTCCCGCCCCGGGCCGGGTCGTCAGGTTCAAGGCGCCGGCAGGCCCGGGAATCCGGGTGGACTCCGGGATCGAGCAGGGCAGCGAGATACCGCCGGAATTCGATTCCATGGTCGCGAAAATAATCGCCTACGGGCCGGACCGCCCCGCCGCCTTCGCCCGCCTGCAGAGGGCCCTGTCGGAAATGCGGATCAAGATCGAGGGCGGAACGACGAACCGGGCCTTCCTGCTCGGGCTTCTGGGGAATCCGGATGTCAGAAAGGGGGGCGTCCACACCCGTTTCGTCGAGGAGCTTCTGGCTTCCGGCAAGACGGTGGTGGAACGGGCGGACTGGCCGGCCGCCCTGGCCGCCGCCGCCGTGGAGCAGTACCTCCTGCGCTACGGGGAGGAATACGCCAACTTCAGCCAGCAGATGTTCACCTTCGGCTCCCCGCGGGATCTCCGCCGGGGGGTGGGATACGAGGTCGAGGTCTCCGCGAAGGGGCGGCCGTACAAATTCGTCGTCCGCGGCCTGGGGGACGATTTCTACCTCATTTCCGGGGACACGGCGGATTTCGCCGTCCGGTACGTCAAGAAGGACGCCGACTCGGTCCTGTTCGCCGGGGGCGGCCGCCGTCACGTGCAGATCGTCGAGCGGGGGGACATGTTCCAGGTCGAGGTGGACGGTGTCCCCTACGAGATCGAGACCGAGTCCGGCGGCGTCGTGAAGGCGCCCTCGCCGGCCCTCGTGCTGAGCGTTCCCGCCGCCGCCGGGGACGCCGTCGAAAAGGGGGACGTTCTCCTGACGCTGGAAGCGATGAAGATGGAAATGATCGTACCGGCGCCGGAAAAGGGCATCGTCCGGGAAATCCGGGTCAAGACGGGTGAGCAGGTCGGGGCGGGTCAGGTCCTCGTCCTGCTGGAATCCGGCGACAAGAAGGCGGGCGGCGCGATATCCGCCGCTGCCGCCGGCGAGGCGGTGGACTTCTCCGGCTTCGCGTCCGGCGGCGACGAGAACGAATGGAACGCCCTGCTCAGAGAATTCCGGGCCGTCTTCTCCGGCTTCGACGCCTGCGCCGGCGCGGAGGGGCTTTTCTCCCGGATGGAGGCCTTCGTCGAATCCCGCCCCCGATTCATGGAATCCCTGGGAGGAGCGGTCCTGGAAGTCATCGAGCTTTTCGTCGCCGTGGAGGCGCTTTTCACCACCAGCGAAGCGGACGCGGAAGGAACCGCCCGGCCCGCCGCCTCGATGGAACTCCTGTCCCACTTTTTCAAGCGTACGGTTGACAGGGAAAAGGGTCTGCCGGAGGCTTTTCTGAAAGCCCTGGAGCGGGTTTTCTCCCTGTACGGCGGAAACGTCAAGACCGCGGCGGACCCGGCCCGCCATATCGTGTACCGGATATTCAAGTCCCGCGCCGCCGGGGAAACGAAAGGCCGTCTTCTCCTTGCCTGTCTTTCCGCCGTTGAAAGATACACCGCGAAAACCGGCGAAGGCCGCCGGGTCACCGACCTTCTGGACGAGCTCGCGCTGCTCACCCAGGCCGCGCGCCCGTCCCTGGCGGACGCGGCCATCAACGCCCGGTACCGCCTGTTCGACAGCACCGTTCTCAGGACCCTGCAGGAGGAAAAGCGCGCCCAGGTAGGCCGCCTCCTGGACCTCCTCGCCCGGGCCAGGAAGCAGGGACGTTCCCAGGCCTCCCTTCTGGAAAGGATCCACGACCTGGGGGACGCGGCGCTTCTGGAAATCATCGAACTCGCCGCCGCCAACGACGACACGGGCGCCATAGCCCTGGAAGCGCTGGCCCGC
>CAZGUL010000235.1:0-5423 GCA_964529055.1 uncultured Spirochaetaceae bacterium | reverse complement strand
GTGTAAACACGCAAACGCGGCGATACGCGGGAAATTTCCACCGTACTGGGCAACGTACGCGGCGGAATTTATAAAGCCGTGGATGGCTCCGGATTTTCGGGGCTTCTCTTGCGAATGAAAGGAGAAAAGGCCGAATCCGCTGTTTCGGACCCCCTGGACGCGATGAAGGCCGAACTCCAGAAAATCGAAGACTTTCTGAAACAACTCGACACGCGACTGAATGAGAACGATCCGTTCGGAGGGGAAGAAGTCCAGACCCTGGAAAAAATACTGGATGAATTAAAACGGAGCAAGTCCAAGCACGAATGAGAGCCGCACGGAGAAGAAACACGGGATTACAGAAGGCGAAAAGGCTCTTCAAGGAAAGGAAATACACCGAAACTATCCGGCTCCTGGAGCCTCAGGTCTTCACGTATCGGGAAAATGCCGAATTCTACCATTTTCTGGGCGTATCATGTCTCAAAACAGGTGATTTCGCGGGAGCCTATTCGTATCTGAAAAGGGCCGTCCAGCTCGAGCCTGATAAAATGGAATCCCGGCTCGCCCTTGCGGTGGTGCATCTGAAAAGAATGGAAACCCAGGAAAGTCTCCGTCTGTGGCTGGAAATCATCGAAGAAGACCCTTCCAACCGTTTCGCGCGAAAAGGACTCGATGCGGTGAAGGCCGGCGCCGCCGACGAGGAGGGAATGGAAGAATTCTTCGAGACCGGGGGGCACCACGGGCTCATTCCGTCCGCGGGGGTGTTTCTGCCGAAATTCGCGAAGATTATCCTTGCCGTCGCAGCCGTGGTCTGCATCGCGGCGGTGGTCGGTGTTTTTTTAAGGACGCGCCCGAAACCGCACTCCGAAGCGGTACGTCCCGAAATCGCCCGGGTGGTCATCGATGAAGAGGACAGGGTTGTCGATACCGGCGAAAAAGCGGTTTTCATGCTGTCGGAAAAGGAAATCAGGTCGTCGTTCGAAAAAATAAAGGACCTATTCGAGAAATACCGGGATAACGAGGCGCGCCGGGAGATAAACCGGCTCCTTATGTCGAACGCGGGACGCGCGATCAAGGATAAGGTCGGTCTTTTTCTTCCGTACATACGGACCCCCAATTTCGCCGATTTTCCCCGTTCCTTCACCTACCAGGAAGTCGCCGACGCACCGCTCCTGCATGAAGGCTGCTTTGTACGATGGAAAGGACGGGTGTCAAACGTGCGGATTTCCGACACCGAAATAACGTATGATTTTCTCGCGGGATACGAGGAACAGAAGGTCCTTTACGGCATAGTTCCGGCCCGCATGACCTTTGCCGCGAAAATTGACTCCTCCTTTGCGTACGAAATAATCGGAAAAATCGTGCCGAAAAGCGACAAAGCGTTCTCGCTGGAAATAGTATCGATCCACGAATTGGGGCTGTAACATGCGATGCGTCGTTCAACGGGTACAGGACTGTTCCATTCACGTGGACGGAGAATGTCTGGGACAAATCGAATCGGGAATACTGGTCTATCTCGGGGTTTCCGCCCGTGACACCGAATCCGACATCGATTACTGTGTATCGAAAGTGGTGAACCTCAGGATTTTTCCCGATGAAGCGGGGAAGATGAATCTTTCGCTCCTGGACACGGGGAAGGGAATAATGGTCATTTCCCAGTTCACCCTGTACGGCGATGCGCGCAAGGGAAGGCGACCGTCATTAGACGCCGCCGCGGCCCCGGAAGTCGCGGAGGCTTTTTACCGGAAGTTTCTTGAGAAGCTCCGCGCCATGGACCTCTCGCCGCGGGAAGGCCGTTTTCAGGCCCACATGGATGTACGGTATGTGAACGATGGTCCCGTTACCATTCTGATTGATTCCGAAAAGATTTTTTGACGTTTTCCTTCCCCCGGTCCTTCCATCCGGCCAGCCTTGACTGCCGGGTTTTCGCATACTATTATCGTTTTGCAAGCGCTGGTGAAAATACTTCCGTAATTACACATAAGCGAGGTCACAAGAATGGCGAAAAAAGAGACCAACACGTTTCAAGGTGAATCTGCGCAGGAAGACAAGCTGAAGGCCCTGGAAGCGGCGAAACTGCAGATAGAAAAACAATTCGGAAAAGGCTCCATCATGAAACTCGGGACGGGCGTAGAGTCCCTGGAACTCGATGTCATCCCCTCGGGGTCGATCCTGCTGGACGAGGCCCTGGGCATCGGCGGCTATCCGAAAGGGCGGATAATCGAAATATACGGACCCGAATCCTCGGGAAAAACGACCCTCGCCCTGCACGCGATAGCGGAAACCCAGAAAAAAAAGGGAATCGCCGCGTTCATCGACGCTGAGCATGCCCTGGACCCGACTTACGCGAAAGGGCTGGGGGTAAACATCGATGAATTGTGGGTTTCCCAGCCCGACACGGGCGAGCAGGCCCTCGAAATCGCCGAGTCCCTCGTCCGTTCCGGCGCCGTGGATATCATCGTCGTGGACTCCGTGGCGGCCTTGACTCCCCAGGCGGAAATCGAAGGCGACATGGGCGACTCCCACATGGGGCTTCAGGCCCGGCTCATGAGCCAGGCGCTCCGGAAACTGACGGGAACGATATCTAAGTCCGGCGCTTGCCTTATCTTCATAAACCAGATCCGCATGAAAATCGGCGTCATGTTCGGAAACCCGGAAACGACGACCGGCGGGAACGCCCTCAAATTTTACGCGTCCGTGCGGCTTGAGGTGAGGAAAATCGAAACCATCACCCGGAGCAACGAGGACGACGCCATCGGCAACAAGGTAAGGGTCAAGGTGGTGAAAAACAAGGTCGCTCCGCCTTTCCGAAAAGTCGAACTCGACATCGTTTTCGGAAAAGGAATTTCCGCAACGGCGAGCCTCCTGGACGGGGCGATAAAATACAATCTCATAGAAAAGAGCGGAAGCTGGTACTCCTACGGTTCGGAAAGGATAGGGCAGGGCAGGGACAACGCCAAGGATTACCTGGACGCCAACCCCGCCGTCGCCGCGGAACTGGAAGAAAAGCTCAGAGCTCTCATGTTTCCCTCCCGGGCGCGGGGCCCGGAAAAAAAGGTCGAACCGGCGGACGCGGAAAAAAGCAAGGCACGGCCGGAAAAGGCCGCCGAATCGAAACCGGCAGCGAAAAACCCGGAGGAGAAAAAGGCACCGGGCGGAGAACTTATCTATTGACCTTGATGCGGCCGCTTTTATTGGGTATACTGCGGCATCCTCATGGAAGAAACTCAAACGGAGAGGAGCCGGCATTTTCATATCGGGCAGTTCGACGGCCCGTTGGATCTGCTGCTCTTCCTGATTAAAAAGAACGAGATAAATATCTATGATATCCCGATTTCCCAGATAACGGAGCAGTATCTCGAATATCTGAAGCTGGCCGTCAAGATAGACCTGGAAAACATCACCGAATTCTATCTCCTGGCGGCGACCCTGCTCTACATAAAATCCCGAATGCTTCTGCCCGTTGAAGTGGATCTTTCAGAGGAATTCGAGGATCCCCGGCGGGAGCTGGTGGAAAAGCTCATCGAGTACCAGAGAATCCGCAAGCTGTCCGAGATGATGGGAGAAAAGGAACGGGAGACGGAGTGGATAATCGAAAGGAAGAACCGGCAGCGGGTGCTTCCTTTTACAGACGAGGAGTTGTGGACCCAGATCGAGGTCTGGGACCTTCTGAAGACCTTCTCCACGATAATGTCGGGCCTCTCCGCGGAACGCATCATCGATCTGTACGAAGAAGTCTCGATCAACGAGAAAATCAGCCTGATCAACGAGCTGCTGGAAGAAAAAAAGGAATTTCTTTTCACCGACCTCATTGTGAGGCCCGATTCCATCATGGACATAGTCTGCGCTTTTCTTGCCATCCTGGAATCGGTCAAGGCGAAAAGGATTGGAATTTTTCAGAATAAATTGTTCGGCGACATTCGCATTGCCGCCGCGGAAACGAGGCAGGAGGATGAACCTGGATAAGGAAACGGCTTTGATCGAGGCGATTCTCTTTCTTGAAACGGACCCGGTGGACGAAAAAGCTCTCTGCAGGATATCAGGGCTTCCGAAGGACGCGGTCGAGAAAATACTTCAAAACATCAAAGACTCCTACTCCTCGGAGGACCACGGAATCGAGCTCCTGATGATGGGGGGCGGATACATATTTTCACCGAAAAAAGAGCTGTGGGAATATCTGAAGGACAGGTACGGCCGAAAGAACGACAGCCGGCTCAGCAGGGCCGCGCTGGAAACGCTTTCGATAATCGCCTATTCCCAGCCCATTACGCGAGGTGAGATAGAAAACATCCGTGGAGTGTCGGCGGACAACATGATGAAACTTCTGCTTTCCAAGAATTTGATCAGGGAAGTCGGAAAAAAAGACGCTCCCGGACGGCCGATACAGTACGGAACCACAAGGGAATTTTTGAAACTCTTCCGCTTGAGCAGCATAGCGGATCTTCCCAAGCTCGACGAGCAGGACAGAGAAAGGTTTGAGTTGAATGGATGAAACACGAAAAAGAAAAACGGCCGGAAGGGCCGGAAGCGAAGACGAGAGCGAAGCCGGGCTGAAACCGGTCCGTCTTCACGTTTTTTTGTCCCGGGCGGGGATAGCATCACGGCGGAAGTGCGAGGAACACATTGCCGAGGGGCGCGTCAAGGTCAATGGCAGGATCGTGACCGAACTGGGACTCAAGGTCGGTCCGGACGATGAAGTCTCCTTCCGGAACCGGAGGGTCTATCCCACGCGCCGCATCGTTTACATCGCCCTGAACAAACCGCCCAAATACCTGAGCACCAACAGCGACCCTGAAGGCCGGCCCATCGCCATGAGCCTGATAAAACCCGTGGTTGACATCCGGTTGTATCCCGTGGGACGGCTCGATTTTCTTTCTTCCGGTCTTTTGTTTTTCACAAATGACGGGGAATTCGCGCGTGTCGTTTCCCATCCCTCTTCGCGGATCGAAAAAGAGTACCTGGTGGAGACGAAGAAGGAAATCTCCGAGGAATTCCTGAAAGAGTACCAGAAGGGAATCAGCGTTGAAGGGGAGTTGTATCGGCTGAAATCTTTCCGGCTCCAGTCACCTATGGCTGCAAGCCTGGTACTGGAAGAAGGCAAGAACCGGGAAATCCGCAAGGTTTTCGGTTCCCGCGGTCTGTATCCGAAACGCATTCACCGAATTCGTATCGGTTCGGTTACCGTCAAAGGCCTGCCGTCGGGAAAATTCAGAAATTTGACGCCGAAAGAAATTGCTACTTTCAAGGCGGGAAGGTGACGAAATGGTAGTCGCGATCGACGGACCCGCGGGCGTGGGGAAAAGCAGCGTTGCGAAGAAAGTTGCGGAACTCGGCGGCCTGGTATTCCTGAATTCCGGCAATTTCTACAGGGCTGTCACCTGGAAGGCCATCCGGGAAGGCGCCGTTCTCGATGATCGGGAAACCATCATCCGGATCGCGCAGGC
>CAZGUL010000234.1:0-5448 GCA_964529055.1 uncultured Spirochaetaceae bacterium | reverse complement strand
TCCCCCCCCCTTGCCGTGGATGATCCCGAATTCCTGGAGCCCCTGCATGACCGCCAGATCCATCTGCTTCCGCAAGGCACCCAGCGCCTCCTCGGCCCGCATGCCCCGCAGGTCGAGCTCGAATTTCGCCGGCTCCGCGGGGGCGGTGTCGCCCAGGCTGACGATGACGTTTTTTTCCGCCCGCCCCGGATCGGCGGGGAGGAGGTCCTCCTCGGGGACGGTCACCCGGACGGCCCCGGTGGACAGAAGCCAGCGGCCGTCCTTGAGCCTTCGTTCCAGGACTCCCCGCCGCCGGTGGGCGCCGACGAGGACCTCCATTCCGGGCTCCAGCGGCTTCCTGACCCCGGGTTTTTTCCGCGGCCGTGTTTTTCGAATTTTTTCCTTTTCCTGGAGGACTTTTTCCCCGACTTTCTCGACGAAGGACCGCATTTCGCGGGTGGCGGCCCTGTCGGCCCCGCCCTCCTTTATGGCGCGGACAAGGTGCTCCATCTCCTTTCTGCTTTCGGACAGGAACACGTTGATTTCCCTGATCCCCTCGCTGCGGAGCGCGGTTTCCTTTTCCTTCAGCGCTGCTTCCTTTTCAGAGAGCTCCTCGTGTTTTCGTTTCGCCTTTTCTTCCGTTTCCCGGAGTTCCCGGCCGCGCAGCTCGAGCTCGCGGCGCTGCTCGACCAGGCCGCCAATGAGTTTTGCGGCGTCGGTCTCGTTTTCGCCGATGTATTTCCGCGCCCCTTCGATGATTTCCGCCGGGACCCCGTGGCGTTCGGCTATTTCCAGGGCGTGACTCGCCCCCGGGAGGCCCTGGACGATGCGATAGGTCGGCTGCAGGAGGTCCACATCAAAATCGACCGATGCGTTTGCGGCGCCCTCCCGGGTGAAGGCGTAGTTTTTCAGCGTGCCCAGATGGGTGGTGACCAGCGCCAGAAGCCTCTTCTCCAGGAACCGGTCGAGAAAGGACATCGCCAGGGCCGCGCCTTCCTCCGGGTCGGTCCCGGAGCCCAGCTCGTCCAGCAGCACCAGGGAATCCGCGGTGCATGCCGCGAGGATGTCCGCCAGGTTTTTCACGTGGGCGGAAAAAGTCGACAGCGATTCCGCGATGGACTGCTCGTCGCCGATATCGGCGAAGACATCGTCGAAAAGCGGAAGCCGGGAACCCGCATCGGCCGGAATGTCCAGTCCGAACTGGTTCATCAGGGCCAGGAGCCCCACGGTTTTGAGGGCCACCGTCTTTCCCCCGGTGTTGGGGCCGGTTATCAGCAGGACCCTCGCCCCGTCCGTTATGTCCACGTCGATGGGTACGGCCTTTCGTCCCAGGAGGGGGTGGCGCGCTCCCTTCAGCGAAAGCTCCCCGTCGGCGACGGCGGCGGTGAAGCAGGAATGCAGGTGGGAGTAACGCGCCCGGGCCTGCATCGTGTCGATGTAACCGATCCTTTCCCGCAGGAAAAGGATGTCCCCCGATCTTTCTCCGACGTCGGCCGTCAATTCCCGGAGAAGGCGGAAGACTTCGCGCCGGTACTCGTTTTCCTCCTCCACGAACTGGTTGTTTTTTTCGAATATGTCCAGGGGCTCGAAAAACGCCGTCGCCCCCCGGGAGGAAAGCTCGTGAACCACTCCGCGCAGACGGCCCTTGAAATTGGCCGCCAACGGAAGAACGAGCCGTCCGTCCTTCTGGGACGCCGTGTCGGACTGCCAGTATCCCCGGTAGTCGGGGTTTCCCAGGTAGGATTCCGCCAGCGTGTCCAGTTCGCGGCGGACAGAGCGGATGCGGCGGCGGATTTCCACCAGCGAAGGAATTTCGTTTTCCCGTATTTCCCCGTCGGGGCCGACGATTTTCGCTATTTTCGCGGCCAGCGGGGAAAGGTCGGGGAGGTCCCCGGCTTCCGCCGCGAGACAGGCGCCGCCATGGGAGATGTAGGTTTTGACGATTTTCGCCTGCTTCAGGTAGGAGGCCACCGCAGCGAGTTCCGGCGCGTCCAAAACAGCGCCCGTTTTCGCGGCGAGACCCGCGGGCTCCTCGATGTCGGGCATGTCCAGGGAAGGCCTTTCCAGGTCGCCGTTGAAAAGCGCCCGGAAACCGGCGACGGGAAGCCGCATCTTTTCGAGGTCCCGCGGGCGGGAGACGAAGCCGTCCGCCGCGATGCGTTTTTTTCCGTCCCAGCTCCACGTGTATTCAAGGAGTTCTTTTCTGACGGTCTCGAAATCGAGGAGCCGTACCGCGTGGGGGTTCATGGGGTCCTTCCCTCGCGGCGGGCGAGAACGTCGCGGATCCTGAGGTAGCTCTCGTACCGGTCCTGCAGGATTTCCCCCGATTCCGCGGCGCGTTTTACGGCGCAGGCGGGTTCGTGCGTGTGGGTGCAGCGGGGATACGCGCACTTCTCCGCCGGCGAAGCGAATTCCTCGAACAGGAATCGCAGTTCGTCCGCAGTGATTCCGTACAGTTCGAATTCCCTCACGCCCGGAGTGTCGATGAGCTCCCCGTCGTCCCACTCTTCCAGGTGCGCCAGCACCGTGGTGTGGCAGCCCCTGTTGTACTTTTCGGAAATTTTACCGACCCGCCGGTCCCTCCCCGGCATCAATGAGTTCAATATGCTCGTTTTTCCCACTCCGGACTGACCGACGAAGACCGCCCTTTTTCCGCTGATGGTTTGCCTGAGACTCTCCAGTCCCGTATTTTCCGTCACGCTGGTGCGGAGAACCCGAACGCCTCGGGAAACGAAATCCTCAAGCCGTTCTTCAGTCTCCGGTCCGGCACCCTGATCGATTTTGTTGAGGCAGATCACGGCGGGGATGCCTTCCCGGCCGCAGGCGAGGAGGAGGCGGTCCAGAAACCGGGGGCGGAAGGGCGGGGACAGGGGGCTCGTGACGCAGACCGCCAGGTCCAGGTTGGCCGCTATCGTCTGGGGTGAACGACCCTTCCTGTTCCACCGCACGAGAGCGTTCCTTCTCTCCGCCCGTGAAACGACGACGCCCCTCCCGGGGCTTCCCGGGTCCCCGCGGAAAACGACACGGTCTCCGGCCGCGATGGGGTTGTAATCGTCCCGGGGGCCCGGAAGCACCTTTCCCTTTATCCGGCACTCCAGAACGCCGGCTTCCCCGCGGACGGCGAAAATGTTGTTGACCCCGTACAGGACGGTCCCGACTTCGTCGTTCACAGCACGCCGGCCATCTCGAGACCGAAACGAGCGGCGAACTCCGCGTACTGCGGTTCCGGCTCCCCGGCTCCGGAAACATACATGCGGTCCCGTCCCTTTTTCCCGCTCACCGGCACCCGCGTACCCAGGAGGGCCAGGACCCGACGGCCCACCCCTTCCCGGGAATCCACGATCCCGACCCCGGCGCCCAGGCGGCTGCGCAGTTCGTCCGCCACATACAGAAAGTGGGTGCATCCCAGGACGACCTGGTCCACCGCCTTTTCGCGGAAAATTCTCGCGGCGTCGGCGATGATGCCGTCCCGCTCCGCGGATGTGGACGAGAAGAACCTTTTTTCGACGAAATCGACGATTCCTGGTCCCGCGACGCGGACGACATCGCAGTCCGCGGCGAACCTTTCCACCAGGTCGTCGAGATAGGCGTCCCTGACCGTCATTTCCGTCGCGATTATTCCGATTTTCTTCGCCCGGGACAACCCGGCTGCGGGTTTGACCGCGGGCACCGTGCCGACGAACGGTATGCCGGGAAAGTTTTCCCGAAGCCGTGCGAGGGCTACCACCGAAGCGGTGTTGCAGGCCACGACGAAAAGCTTCGGCCCCACGGCCCGGATGATCCTCCCGACGCCGGAGGAAACGGCGGCATACACCTGCTCAGGGGTTTTGGGGCCGTACGGGAAATTTTCCCTGTCCGCCCAGTAAACGAAGGTTTCCCGCGGGAGACGCTCCTTCGTCCACTCCAGGTACGGAAGCCCGCCTATGCCGGAGTCCACGAAAGCGATCGGTGCGTCTTCAGGAATTTCCGAAAAGTTTGTCGAAATCCGATCGTGCATGGTTTTCCTTGGATGCCGCCGCGCGCTTCGTTTTCGGTCCGGAAGCCGCGGGTCGGAAGTAATCGCAGAAATTCGCCCTCTCCTTGTCCGCGACGGGTTCGCCTACCGTTTCCCGGCAGTCCCAGTGCGCGCCGGGGGAATAGAAGTCGCAGTTCAGGCAGATGCGAAGTTCCCGTCCGCAGCCGGCGCAGAGGGTGGAACGGAAGATTTTGGAGCCCTCCGGCGCCTCGGTCCCGCAAAAACTACACTGCATGCCTCGATATTAAACTCCATCGGGGCTTAATTCAATTCCCCCTTGCGGCGTACCGCCGATTTTATTATTGTGGATGCAGGATGTTTCACTACATTCCCTGCGAAATTCCGGGATGTCCTCATCCCGCCACGGCCCACCGGACCCTCTGTTACGGGCACCTCGAGGATAAGGACGCGTACCGCGAGGAAATTCGCGGGCGGCTCTCCCGGGAGACGTCCTTTTCCAACCTGGTCCTCCCGTACGTCGAATTCGCCGATCTCGACCTCCGGGGAAAGACTTTTCTGGTCTGCGGCTTCTCCCATGCGGTCTTCCGGAACGTCGATTTCTCCGAGGCGGTCATGCGGCTGTGTTTTTTCGATTTCGCTGACCTGGAGAACTGCCGGGCCCGCAACATGGAAATGAGGAACTGCGTTTTCGCCGGTTCCCGGATACGGATCTGCGACCTGGAGGGGTCGAACCTTCTGCAGGTCAATTTTAACGACATCGACTGTTCCGACGTATGCTTCAACCGCACCGATCTCTACAACAGCCGATTCATCGGCGGTTCCCTGACCGACGTCACCTACATCGACTGCAATCTGAAGAACGTGGACTTCCGCAGGTCCCGGAGGGACCGGGTGACCTTCAAGTATTCCAACAACGGCGACGCCATTTTCGACGACAGGAACCCGGGATGAAACTCCACCAGCACTTCACCCTGCCGTACATGTCCAACACCTATCTCGTCGCCGCCGAGTCCGGGGGGCCGGCGGTTCTGGTCGACCCCGGCGCGCTGGATGTCAACCTTCTGAGACTTATCGAGGAAAATAAATACTACATCCGGTCGATTCTCGTCACCCGGGCGGACAAGCCCCAGACCGACGGGATCCGCACGATTCTGAAAATATACGACGCGGACATCTATTCCGCGGGCCGGCAGATAAACGACGTGCCCTGCAAGACCGTTTCGGACGGCGATTCTTTCGTCCTCCACGGGCTGCCCGTCGAGGTCGTGGGGGCCCAGGGGTTTTCCCGGGACTCGGTGCTGTACAGGATCGACAACCAGCTTTTCACCGGGGACATCCTGACGGCCGGTTCCATCGGAAACGTCCAGAACACCTTCGGTCTGGCCCTTCTGGTCGCGAAACTGAAGGAGCGCTTCGGAGCGATGGACGACAACATCGTCGTGCTTCCCGGGTACGGGCCTCCGTCCACACTGGGGGTGGAGAAGAAATTCAAC
>CAZGUL010000233.1:0-5449 GCA_964529055.1 uncultured Spirochaetaceae bacterium | reverse complement strand
ACTTCATCGAAATCAGTCCCGCCCGTAAGGGGGACGACGGCAAGCTGGCGCCGCGGACGGTCCCGCTTCCCGGCCGGGTCAAGAACATGGACATCTGGGTCTGGGGCTCCAATTTCAGCTATTACCTCGAGGCCCACATCATGGACCACAAGGGGATCACCCACGTCCTCAATTTCGGGGACGTCAAGTTCACCGGATGGCGGAACCTCCAGGTCAACATCCCCGGCTACATCTCCCAGGCGGTGACCTACACGCCGGCCCACAAGCGGCTCGAGCTGGTCAAATTCGTATTGTGGACCCGGCCGACGGAGAGGGTTGACAACTTTTATTTCTACCTGGACGAATTTAAGGTTTTCACCGATATGTTCGAGTCCCTGTTCGACGGGGAAGACCTCGCCGATCCCCGGACCGTGGAAAAGCTTTGGTCCGAAGCGGCCGGTAACAAGTAGGAGTTGGCCATGAAAAAGACCTTTTTTGTACTAGCGCTTCTTTTTGTCGGCGTTCTCGCTTTCTCCCAGGTCGAACGGGGCGAACCCCTTCCGGGCCCGGGCCGGCCGGTGGAAGAAAGCATCGGCGCGGACACGGCCCAGCAGAAGCTGAAGGAAGTCTCCCTGTCCAAATTCGAGGACGCCGGTTTCTGGCGGGCCGTCATATCCCAGGACCAGGGAATCACCACCGCCCGGCGGCTCGAAGGCGGCCCGGCGGCGAAAAAACCCATTCCCGACGAGGAAGCCATCGGCATAAAGGAGGAGGACCGGTACGCTCTGGGCGTCAAGACCGAATTCTTCCGCCGGGGCGACTCCTACATTTCCATCATGCCGTCCCGTCCGATCGGGATAGCCGGAATCGTCAAGACCCTGTCCGTCTGGGTCGTGGGCAGGAATTTCAACCACACCCTGAAGGCCATTTTTCAGGATTTTTCGGGCAAGAAATTCGAACTCACCGTCGGCAAGCTCAACTTCGCCGGCTGGAAACAGCTCATCGTGGCCATACCCCCGACGGTGCAGCAGAGGGACCCCCATTACGGCATCCTCTCGGGCCTCAAATTCCTGGGTTTCGCCATCGACTGCGACATGATGGAAGCCTACGGGAGCTATTACATCTACTTCGACGACATGCGCGCCGTCACCGACCTGTTCGGGGAGGAAAACCGCGACCAGGACGACATGCTCGATGCCTGGTGATCCGGGAATACGGAAACCGCAATGCACAGCCTCGCCGCCTCCCGCGGCGGGGTTTTTTTATGCGCTCCGGGGAGGAGTATGAGTAAAAGCGTAACGGAAAAAGCCTTCGTCTTCATCCGGAACGTACCGCTTTTTCGCGACCTGTCGGACGACGACATCCGGAGCCTCGCCGCCGTATGCCGGGAAAAGTCCTTCCCGAAGGGGTCCGTCGTTTTTGTCGAAGGGACACGGGCGGACAGCCTGTACATCGTTTCCGGCGGCAGCGTCGAGGTCTGGAAGGACTACTACGGCCGCCGGCCCGACCTGCTGGCGGTCCACGGCAAGGGCCACATGGTCGGGGAAATGGCTCTGATCGACGATCTTCCCCGCAGCGCCACCGTCGTCGCGCGCACCCGGGTCACGGCGTTTTCGGTTGCCCGCGACGATTTTCACGGCATCCTGAAGCGGAACAGCGCCGTCGCCCTGTCCCTCCTGCGGTCCCTGTCGGCGGTCGTGCGCAGGAGCAACGAGGCCTTCGTCGACGGTCTCCGGAAGCGGAACCTGGAACTCCAGCAGGCCAACGAGGAACTCAAGGCCGCACAGGAAGAACTGCTCCGGTCCGAGCGTCTTTCGAACCTGGGGAAATTCTCGTCCCTGATTTTCCACGACATACGCAATCCGGTTTCCGTCGTCCGGGGATACGCGGAAATGACCGTGCTGCACCGGGAGGATCCGGAACGGGTCGCGAAATACGCGGCTGGCATCATGAAGGAAGTCGAGCGGCTGAACAGGTTCGTCGGGGAGCTTCTGGATTACAGCAGGGGGGACATCCGCCTGTCCCTGTCCATCGTGAGTCTCCATCAGTTCTTCGAGAAGCTCCGGACGGCCGTCGGGGAAAGCCTGGAAAGGGCGGAGGTCGGCCTGGAAATCCGCTGCGATTACGCCGAACCCGTGCTGTTCGACGAGGAGAGGATGCTCAGGGTTTTCATCAATCTCTGCGACAACTCCCGGAAAGCCATGCCCTCCGGGGGGGTGATCTCGGTGACCGTGGACCACACCGACACCCTTCTGGTGATGGTCTTCCAGGATTCCGGTGTCGGCATGACGGCCGAGGTCCTGTCCCATATTTTCGAGCCCTTTTACTCGATTTCGGGCAAGGGCGGCTCGGGGCTGGGACTGATCATCGTCAAAAACGTCGTGGAATCCCACGGCGGGAGCCTGTCGATCCAGAGCAAGGTGGGCAGGGGGACGACGATCGAGATCAGGCTTCCCCTCCGGGGGTGAAGGAAAAGAGGCGGGTGAAATTTTCGCCCACCGTCCCGACCAGGTCCCCGAAAGAAACCTTCCTAAGCTCCGCGAGACGGGCGTACGTGTAGGCCGCATATCCCGGGTGGTTCGGTCGTCCCCGGACCGGCTGGGGGGCAAGGTACGGGGAATCGGTTTCCACCAGGAGACGGTCCGCGGGGAATTTCGCGGCGCCTTCCCGCAGTTCCGAGCTTTTCGGAAAGGTGAGGTTCCCCGCGAAGGAAAGGTAAAATCCCGCGTCGATGAATTTCTTCCCCGCTTCGTAATCCCCGGAAAAACAGTGCATGACCCCGCCTCGGGAGGGGCGGCATTCACGCAGGAGGGCAAGAACTTCCCGTTCCGCGTTCCGGCAGTGAACAATGATGGGAAGCCCCGCGGCCTCCGCGATTTCTATCTGCGCCCGGAACAGTTCGATCTGCTCCTTCGCGGTGCCCTGAGCCCGGTGAAGATCGATTCCCGCCTCTCCCACAGCGGCGACCCGGGGGTGGCGGCACTGCTCCGTCAGAAGAGGCAGCTTTTCCCTCCACCGCCCCGCGGCCTCGGACGGATACAGCCCCGCAGCGAGCCGGATGCCCGGAAATGCCTCCGAAAGGGCGGCCCTCTCAGAGAAGTCCTCGACCCGCACGGCGCAGTCCATGCCTCCGAGGAACCCCTTCGCGAAACAGCCGGCGAGAAGGCCGTGGACATCCATGCCCCGGGCTGCCATTTCCCGGAGGTGAAAATGGGAATCGATGGTTCCCGCGATGTCCGGCATGTCCCCCGTCGTCATGCCGGCCAGTGTACCCGCCCGCACCGGGACGGACAAGCCGTTTCTCTTGACCCGTACGTTCACGCGGGGTAGAATCCGGAACGTCGCCGAAGTGGTGGAATAGGTAGACACAGGGGACTTAAAATCCCCCGGAACCAAAAGTTCTGTGCCGGTTCGATTCCGGTCTTCGGCAAATGTGCGCGGAGGACCGCGCCGGGCTGCAAGCCGGGCGGCGCTCCGCGCCGTCCGGTCTTCGGCAGGTTTGTGCAGAAGACTGCACCAAAACCGCAAGCCGGGCGATGCTTCGCAATGTCCGGTCTTCGGCAAACCTACCCCGGAAGCGGGAACTCAAGAACGAATGTCGTGCCGGGCGGCGGATGTCGTCAAGCCGCCCGGCCGATAATTCCCCATGCAGACGATCAGCGCCGATGCCGTGGGAGAAGCAGCCCGCGAGCTCCTGGTCCGGGCAGCCGTCCGCTACCCGAAGAGCTGTCTGGAAAAACTTCTTTTCCATTTCCGCCGCGAAACGAATCCGGCCGCGAAGAGCGTTCTGGGTTCCATTCTGCGGAACATCGCCCTTGCCGCCGAGGAGAAAGCCTCCCTCTGCCAGGATACGGGGCTCCCGGTTTTCCGGGTCGGACTGAATCCCGGCCTCACCATCCGCGGAAACCTGGAGGAAGCCCTCACCGCCGCCGTCGCCCGGGCCACGGAGGACGTGCCGATCCGCAGAAACGTGGTGGAAC
Organism: uncultured Spirochaetaceae bacterium; assembly: GCA_964529055.1. GTDB lineage: Bacteria > Spirochaetota > Spirochaetia > DTKZ01 > DTKZ01 > JAKQWJ01. The sequence goes on along the minus strand of CAZGUL010000233.1, from coordinate 1,490 downwards.
CGTTCACCCTGGAAAATCCGGGCACCAACACGGGGTGGGGCGTGCCGTTCGTCCATTACAGCTGGGAGCAGAGTCCCGGACCGCTCTGGCTGAGGGCGGAGCTGAAGGGCTTCGGCGGGGAGACGAAAAGCGGCGTCGACTGGATCTTCACCAGCGTCGACAGCGTCGAGGACGCCGTCCTGGCCTACGTACTGAACAACGTGATCCTGTCCAAAGGCGAAGGCTGCATGCCCGGCACCCTCGGGGTGGGGGTGGGCGGCTACGCGGCGGAGGCGGCGGCGGCCGCGAAGAACGCCGTTTTCCGCGACCTGGGCGACATCGCGCGGGCCGCCTCCGGTGACCCCTTCCTCCGCCGCCTGGAAGAAAGGATCTACCGCTGCGTCAACCGTCTCGGCCTGGGACCCATGGGAGGCGGAGGCGACACCACGACGATGGGGGTCTACCTCGAAAAGCGGGGCGCCCACACCGCGGCCCTGCCGGTTGCGGTGAGCCAGCAGTGCTGGGCCTCCCGGGCCGCGGAGGCGTCGATTTCTCCGGACGGAACGGCCTTCCTTACCCCCTGCGTGGAAGCGGACGACGCGGCGGCCGTGAATGAACTCCTGGACGGGGAAATGTCGGCTCCCGCCGGGGCCGCGGCCGGCAGGCTCCGGACGCCGGTTTCCGCGGAGGACATCGGGAAGCTCCGGGCCGGAGACATGGTGTACATATCCGGGGTCCTGTGCACCGCCCGGGAGGGGGCCCACCGGCGGATGGCGAACATTCTCCGCTCCGGCGGGGTCGGGGAAATCCCGGAGGACCTCCGCCTGCACCGCGCCCTGTACCACTCCGGCCCGACGGCGGCGGAAACTCCCGGGGGGTGGAAAATCACCGCCGCGGGCCCGACGACCAGTTCCCGGTACACCGACGAAACCGCCCTGCTGATCGAAAGGGGCCTGGTCAACCTGGTCGTCGGGAAGGGCGTCCTCGGAAAGCCCGCCGTCGAGGCGCTGAAGGGGAGGGGCGCATTTCTGCACGCCGTCGGGGGCTGCGCCGTCACCTACAGGCGGGCGATCCTGGGCAACAGGGTCGAATGGCTCGACCTGGGGTTCCCGGAGGCCGTCTGGGTCATGGAGGTGGAGGAATTCGGGCCCCTGGTCGTCGCGATCGACAGCCGGGGGAAGTCCCTGCCCGCGGGGATCATGGAGGACGTGCATCACAACGCCCTGGATATCTACCGCGAGGAGGGCCTGGACCCGGAAAAGAGGTATGTGCGCAATCCCCAGACCTTCGCGGGGCTTTCCCTGGCGGAAGTGATGGAAAGAATGAGGACCCCGTGATCCTGCCGGGCGGAATCGGAAAATGTTTTTATTTGACACGCTGTTATTGGGGTGTATAATTTACGAAAATCGGAAACTTTTTTAGGAGGATTTATGCGGTTATTCAAGAAAATCCTGCTTCCCCTGCTTATTCTGTCCCTGGCGGCGCTTCCCGTTGTCGCAGGGGGAAAGAGC
>CAZGUL010000232.1:0-5474 GCA_964529055.1 uncultured Spirochaetaceae bacterium | reverse complement strand
AGGGAAATCCCTTCAAGCTGGAAACCGTTCCGTGGGCCGTGGCGGGTCTTTCCTCCACGGTGCTCTTCGCGCTGAGTTACATGCTCACGGGAACGGCAATCCGGGTCCGCTCCCGGACCCTGGCCGTCGTCCTTACCATCCTGATTTCCACCGCCGTCTTCGCCGCCGTCGTCGCGGCCCTCCGGCCTTTTTCGTTTTCCCTCGCCGGGGCCGTCCTGACCTGCGCCGTCGTCGTCCTCGGGAACATTCTCGTACTCCGCAGGATCGTCCTTCCCTCCGGCGGACGACCGGGCCGGCCCTTCGGTCTCGGCGTCCTGGTTTTCCGGGCCCTCACGGCGGGAACGATGATAACGCTGGTGACGGGGCTCGCGGGGGTTCTCGGCCCGGCCTGGTCGGGGCTGGTCAGCGCGTACCCTGTGATGCTCTTCTCGCTGCTGGTGGTCCTCCATTTCGAGGAGGGCGACCGTCTGTACCCCGGCGTCGTGAAGGGCTACGCGTACAGCGTCACGAACCTGGTCCTGTTTTACGTTCTCCTGCATTTTCTGCTGCCCCGGCTGGGGCTTAACGCCACGTTTCTCGTCGTCTACTGCGTCTCGGCCATGTACCTGTGGCTGATCGCCTCGCTGCGGGCGCGGCGCGAAGCCGCCCGGGCCGCTTCGGCGGGGTGACGCGGGAGGAGTCTCCATGGCTGCAAGGACGGTTCTGCTCCTCGGCGATCCCCGGCTCTACCAGGTCTCGGAGCCGGTCCGGCCGGACGAGCTTCCGGCACTGGCCTCCGTTGTCCGGAACCTGCACGACACCCTCATGGCTTTCCGCGAAAAATACGGCGCCGGCCGGGCCATCGCGGCCCCGCAGATCGGTGTCGGAAAGCGGCTCCTGTACATGAACACCGGATCCCCGACAGTTATCATCAACCCGGAACCGGACCGGTGGAGCCGGGAAAAAATGCTCGTCTGGGACGACTGCATGTGCTTTCCGGACCTCCTCGTCAAGGTGGAGCGGCACCGGAGCTTCCGCCTGCGCTTCAGGGACCTGGAGTGGCGGGAAAGGGAAATGTCCCTCGAGGGGGACCTCTCGGAGCTTCTCCAGCACGAGTACGATCACCTGGACGGGGTACTGGCGGTCCAGCGGGCCGTGGACGGGAAGTCCTTCGCTCTGCGGAGCATGCGCGGCCTTCTTGACCTCTGAAGCGGGCAACGGGCCCCGCGGCTGCCCCCCGCCTTGACCAGCGATTTCGACGCGGTTATAATGCTCCCCATATATAATTTCAGGGAAAAGGAATACCAATGAGCGTACGCGTGCGCTACGCGCCCTCCCCGACGGGATTGCAGCACATCGGCGGGGTGAGGACGGCGCTTTTCAATTATTTTTTCGCCCGGGCAAACGGCGGGGTCTTCATTCTTCGCATCGAGGACACGGACCGGGAACGCTACGATCCCCGGGCCCTGCAGGACATCTACGACACCTACCACTGGCTCGGCATCCGGTGGGACGAAGGTCCCCGTGTGGGGGGAAAGTACGGGCCGTACTTTCAGTCGGAAAGAACGGACCTGTACCGGGAATACGCGGAAAAGCTCGTCGCGTCCGGCAGGGGCTACTACTGCTTCTGCACCGCCGAACGGCTCGAGAAGCTGAGGGAGGAGCAGGCAGCCCGGGGGGAAGGGCAGGGCTACGACCGGCACTGCCGGGACCTTCCGTCCGACGAGGCGGGGGCACGCAGGGACCGGGGCGAGAAGTGCGTCGTGCGCCTGAAAATCCCGCTGGAAGGCTCCACGAGTTTTCACGACAGGCTCATCGGGGTCATCGAGCGGGCGAACAGGGACATCAGTCCCGACCCGGTCCTGCTGAAGTCCGACGGATTTCCCACCTACCACCTGGCGAACGTGGTGGACGACCATTTCATGGAAATCACCCACATCCTCAGGGCCCAGGAATGGATCCCGTCGGGGCCCCTGCACGTCCAGCTCTACGACGCCTTCGGCTGGACCCCTCCGGAATACTGCCACCTCCCGATGGTGATGGGGCAGGACGGACAGAAGCTTTCCAAGCGGCACGGCTCCACGAGCCTGGTCGATTTCAGGAGCGCCGGCTATCTCCCCGAGGCGGTCATCAACTACGTGTCCCTGCTGGGCTGGTCCTGGGACGACGCGCGGCAGATGTTCACGAAGGATGACCTGGAAAAGCTCTTCACCCTGGACAAGCTCAACAAGGCGGCGGCGGTCTTCGACTACAAAAAGCTGGAATGGTTCAACGGCGTGTACATCCGGGAAAAGTCCGACGCCGCCCTGAAGGACGCTATCCTGCCGTACCTGCAGAAGGCCGGTGTCGTCGGCGAGCCGGCGTCCCCCGGGGAGGAGGCGATCCTTCTCCGCTCGGTGCCCATCATAAGGGAGCGGCTGCGCTTCCTGTCCGACGCGCCGGACCTGGTGCGTTTCATCTTCCGGGACCCTCCCGTGTACCCTGCGGAGGAGCTTCTGCCGAAAAAGACCACAGCCGGGGAGACGGCCGGATTCCTCCGGGAGACCAGGCCCCTGTTCGACGGGTTCTTCGAAAAGACCGACGAGGAGAACGAGGCGGACTTCCGCCTTCTCGCGGAGCGCCTGGGGACGAAACTCGGGAACGTGCTGATGCCCCTCCGCGTGGCGGTGACCGGGTCCAGGGTGTCGCCCCCGCTGTTCGAGTCGATACGGCTCGTGGGAAAGGAAAAAACCGTCGCGCGCATAGACGCGGCGATAGAAATGCTTGCGGCTGAAAAATAAGGGAGTCAACATTATGGCCGAACTGACGATGGAAACCCTGGTATCCCTGTGCAAACAGCGGGGTTTCGTTTTTCAATCCAGTGAAATTTACGGAGGGCTTTCCTCCGCCTGGGACTACGGTCCCCTGGGGGTGGAGCTCAAGAACAGGATCCAGCGCTTCTGGTGGCGGGAGATGACCCAGCTCCACGACAACATCGTCGGCCTCGACGCGGCCATCATGATGCATCCCCGGGTGTGGGAAGCCTCGGGCCACGTGGAAAACTTCACCGATCCCCTGGTGGACTGCAAGAGCTGCAAACAGCGGTTCCGGGAGGACATGCTGCCCGACGAAAACCGGGCCTCGAAGAAATGTCCGGAATGCGGCGGACAGCTCACGGATTCCCGGAAATTCAACCTGATGTTCAAGACCCACATCGGTCCGGTGGAGGACGACGGTTCCATCGTGTACCTGCGGCCGGAAACCGCCCAGGGCATTTACGTCAACTACCGGAACTGCATGCAGACCAGCCGCCTCAAGGTCCCCTTCGGGATCGCCCAGGTGGGAAAAGCCTTCCGGAACGAGATCGTCACGAAGAACTTCATATTCCGGACCTGCGAATTCGAGCAGATGGAGATGCAGTACTTCGTGAAGCCCGGCGAGGACGAGAAATGGTTCAACGTCTGGCGGGAAAAGCGGATGGAGTACTATAAAAAACTCGGCATACGGCCGTCGAAACTCCGCTGGCACCAGCACGGCAGGGACGAGCTCGCCCACTACGCGAAGGACGCCTACGACATCCAGTACGAGTTCCCCATGGGCTGGCGCGAGCTCGAGGGCGTCCACAACCGCTCCGACTACGACCTCAGGCGGCACAGCGAGTTCTCCGGCAAGGACCTTTCGTACCTGGACGAGGAAACGAAGGAAAGGTACACCCCGTTCATCATCGAGACCTCCGCGGGGCTCACCCGCAGCGTGCTGATGGTGCTCTCCGACGCGTACGAGGAGGAAACCCTGGAAGGAGGCGAGGTCCGCTCGGTCCTGCGCTTCCACCCGCTGGTGGCGCCGATCACCGCGGCGGTATTCCCGCTGGTCAAGAAGGACGGCCTTGCCGAGATCGCCCGGAAAATCGAGGAGGAGCTCCGGGAGGATTTTTCGACCTTCTACGACCAGTCCGGCTCCATCGGACGCAGGTACCGGAGGCAGGACGAGATCGGCACCCCCTTCTGCGTCACCGTGGACTACGAGACGAAGGAAAACGACACCGTCACCCTGCGCCACAGGGACACCATGGAGCAGGTCCGGGTGAAGACCGCGGACCTGGTTTCGGTGATAAAAAAAGGCATAAGGGAGTACAAAAGACCCGGAATTTGATCTTTCCGGCGGGGCTGCCGCCGAAAACATCCCGTAAAATGCTGCCCGCGGACCCCTCCGCGGGCTTTTTTTTCACGCCTCCCCGGCGAATTAACGTAAAATCCACGGAATCGTCATATTCGCATAATTTTTGTTGCGCATATTCCGGGGTGGAATTACAATCAAGATAGTCAGTCCTGAATCATGAAAATCCAATAAGGAGGACGTATGAAGAAAGTGTTTATTCCGGTCCTGCTCGCGGTTCTTCTGGCCGGGTCCCTGTCCGCCCAGACCACCATCGAATTCTGGCACGCCATGGGCGGCAAGAACGGAGAGATCACGCAGAAGGTCTGCGAGATGTTCAACGCAAGCCAGACGGCCTACAAGGTCATGCCGGTTTTCAAGGGCTCCTACCCCGACACGATGAACGCGGGAATCGCCGCCTTCCGGGCCGGCAACCCCCCGTCGATCCTGCAGGTCTACGAGGTCGGCACCGCGACGATGATGTCCGCCAAGGGGGCGATCAAGCCCGTGTTCCAGCTCATGAAGGAGCAGGGCGAGCCCTTCGATCCGAAGGCCTACATCCCGACGATCACCGGCTACTATTCCACCTCGAAGGGCGAAATGCTGTCCATGCCCTTCAACTCGTCCACGTCGGTCATGTACTACAACAAGGACGCCTTCCGCAAGGCAGGTCTTGATCCGGAAAAGCCGCCGAAAACCTGGCCCGAGCTGTTCGACACCGCGAAGAAGCTGAAGGCTTCCGGCTTCGAGTACGGCTTCACGACGAACTGGATCTCCTGGATCCAGCTGGAAAACTTCTCCGCGTGGCACAACGTGCCCTTCGGCAGCAAGTCCAACGGCTTCGACGGCCTGGACACCGTCCTGCAGTTCAACGGCCCGCTTCAACTGAAGCACTTCACGAACATGTACAACGCCAGCAAGGAGAAGGTTTTCGTGTACGGCGGCCGGGAGAACAAGGCGAACTCCCTGTTCACCTCCGGCGCCGTTCCGATCCACTTCGAGTCCATCGGCGGCTACGGAGCGATGAAGGCCACCTGCAAGTTCGACTTCGGCGTCGCGATGCTGCCCTATTACCCCGACGTGAAGGGCGCCCCGCAGAACTCGATCATCGGCGGCGCGAGCCTCTGGGTCATGGGAAGGAAATCCGCCGCGGAGTACAAGGCCGTCGCGAATTTCTTCTCCTTCCTGTCCAAGGCCGAGACCCAGGCGTTCTGGCACCAGCAGACGGGCTACCTGCCGATAACGAAGGCCGCCTACGAGCTCACGAAGAGCCAGGGCTACTACAAGGACAACCCGGGCCCGGAAACGGCCATCCAGCAGCTTCTGAACAAGCCCCCGACGACGAACACCCTGGGCCTGCG
>CAZGUL010000231.1:0-5474 GCA_964529055.1 uncultured Spirochaetaceae bacterium | reverse complement strand
GGAACTTCAGGAGGAAATCGGCAAGGCGAAAAAGGGGCTGGAGGATCTGAAGAGCTACCTGTCCCAGCTCAAGATCATGGGAAAAATCTGCGCCTCGGGAACCGTTTTCCCGGGGGTCAAAATCCTCATCAAGGACGCGGTTCTGGACGTGAAGAGCGAATTCAAGGCCGTCACCTTCCTTGCCGAAGGGAATTTGGTGAAGGTTTCGAAATACGAGGAGCCCGAGGAGGACCTTACCAGGAAACGCTGATGGCCATTCAACCCATCGATCTCCAGGTGCTTTTTTCCCGTCTCGACCAGGTCGGAAAGGAACAGGCGGCCCAGAAGGACGTGCCTGTCCACAATCAGGCGGTCCAGGGCGCGGAAATCGTGAAAAAGACCGACCAGCAGGCCCATTCGGTGAACGAGACCCGGGAAATCGAAAAAAACGGCGTATCGAAGGTGAGCGACGAGAAGAGGCGGCGGAGGCCCCCGGGTTCGGGCGGGGAGGAACGCCGGAAGGAAGAGGAAGAGGAAGAACCCCGCAGGGAAGTCCTGCGGGACCCGAACCTGGGCAAAAACATCGATATCACGGGATGACGGTATGAATTTGTTTGTGCTCCTCGCGGTGAACGCCGCCGTTCTCGCGTTCATGTTTTATCATCTCAAGAGGCGGATCGACAGGCGTCTTTCGTCGGCGGGACTGCTGGAAAACGTCCGGAAGGAAGTCGGCGGGATCATCCTGGAGCTGAACAAGACGACGGACCGCAACATCGGCCTCATCGAGGAGCGGCTGTCGGTCCTGAAGGAATTCCTCGAAACCGCGGACAAAAGGATCCTCCTTATCAAGCGCGAAGCGGAAAAGCACGAAGTCAGCGCGCAGGTCTACAGCCAGATCCTCCAGAAGAAAAACGCCGCCCGGGACGAATCGCCCCCGCAGGAGGGCGGCCGGAAAACCGTTTCCTCCGGAGAGGTTGTCGATCTGCACAACAAAGGCATTTCCTCCGGCGTCATCGCGACGCGGCTCGGAACCACCGTCGGGGAGGTGGAACTGATCATTTCCCTGCAGGACGGAAAAGTCCGGGGAGGGTCCGGAGCATGAAGCACGCGGCGGAGACACTGGCCTACTACCTCGCCTTCGTCGTCGTCGGAATGACCACGGCGTCCTTCGGCCCGGGAATTCCCGGTTTCGCCGCCGCGACGGGCTCCACCCTCGCGCAGGTCGGCGCGCTCTTCGTGTTTCACCGGATCGGTTACATCACCGGCTCCCTCGGGGGCGGAAAGCTCGTCGACACTTTCCGGGGCAACCGTGTCACCGGCGCCGTGCTGTTCGTCGTCGCGGCGGGACTCGCCGCGGTTTCGCTTGCGGGAAGCCTGGCGCTTCTTCTGGGAAGCATCATGATCATCGGTTTCGCCCAGGGCACCGCGGAGGTGGGGGCCAACACAGGGATCGTCCGCCTTCACGGAGAATCGGCGGGACCTTACATGAACGGGCTGCACCTGGCGTTCGGGGTAGGGGCCATGATTTCGCCGCTGATTCTCGCGGGGGCCGTGAAACTCGCGGGGAAGGCGGCGCCGGGTTTTCTCCTTCTCGCGGCATTCGCCGCCGCGGCGGGCATTTTCGTGCTCCGCCTCCCCGCGGCCGCCGCGGGTGAAACAGCCGGACGAAAGGAGGCCGCCGCGGGATCGGCGCCGCTGGCGGGGTTTTTCGCCGTTCTGCTTTTTTTCACCATAGCGGGAGAGGCGGGGTTCGCGGGCTGGGTTTACAGCTACGCGACGAGGACGGGCCTCGCGGGGCCGGGAACCGCGGGCCTCCTGACCTCAGCCTTCTGGGCGTCCCTGACCGTCGGCCGTCTGGCGGGAATCGGCCTTGTGCGCCTTCTTGGCGCTCGCAGGCTTCTCCTCGTAAACGTGGCGGGCGCCGCGGCGGCGGGGATTCTTTTCATGCTGTTTCCGGGGACACAGGCGATGCTGTGGATCGCCGTGGCCCTCCTCGGATTCTCCCAGGCCTCGATAGTACCCGCCGCATTCACCTTCGCCGGCGAGATGAGCATACTGAGCGGAACGGTGGCCGGTGTGTTCATCGCCGCCTCCTCCGCGGGGGGAATGGTGTATCCGTGGCTCATCGGCAGGTTTTTCGATTCCGCCGGTCCCGGGGTTTTCCCCCGGTTCATCGCCGTGAGCCAGGCCGCCGCCTTACTTTCGCTCTTGGGCGTCTTTCTCGCCGCGCGCCGGCGCGGTTCCTCCTCCGCCGTCAGGACCTGATCCTCCAGCCGAAAAAGGAAAAAAGAACACACTCCCCGAAGGGGTGGGAAAATATTTCCCGCCGGATGATCGAAAACCCCCCAAAGGAGCGGTATCCGCCTGTTTCCGGGCTGAAAATGAGGTCAATAATTGGCATGGGGCTTGCTATATAAATGGCATGCGGAACATGAATTCCGCGACTTGTATGGAGGAACACAATGAAAACAAAAATCTTATGGGCCGTATCGGCCATTCTGGTCGTCACGGTGGTTTTCTCGTCCTTCGGCTGGGATCGGCCGAACGGGAGCGGATGGCGGGGGAAGGGATCTTTTTCCGGTGAGGGAAGGGACATGACAGGTTTGGAAACCGTAATCGCGAAACTTCCCGCCGATCCGCTCAGCGACGCCGAGAGGGAAGGGCTGCAGCTTCTCCGGGAGGAGGAAAAACTTGCACGGGATGTCTATCTCTTTCTCGGCGAAAAATACGGGAACAGGATATTCTTCTCCATCGCGAAAAGTGAAGCTTTTCACATGGAAAGCGTGGGAGTCCTGCTGGAAAAATACGGAATGGAAGATCCGGTGAAGGACGACGCACGGGGCGTCTTCACGAATCCGGAAATCTCGGCGCTGTACGCAAGCCTCACGGCAAAAGGAGGGGTCTCGGAGATGGAGGCGCTGAAAGTCGGGGCGTACATCGAGGACCTTGACATCTCCGATCTCGACAAGGCCTTATCCCGTGCCGATAACGCGGACCTCAGGGTCTTGTACCAGAACCTGTACAAAGGTTCCCGCAATCATATGCGGGCCTTCGACCGTCAGCTCCGCCGTGCAGGCGCCGCGTATGAACCGGAATTCATCACCAGTGATCTGTACCGGAGGATCGTCTCGTCCCGGACGGAAAAGGGAGGGATGATCGAGGATCCGAACAGCGTTTTCTAGGTACTGAAACGCTTTCGGGAAAACATGCCAAACCCCCGGCAGGAAGGCCGGGGGTTTATTCTATGCCGCCCGGAAAGCTCCGTACCCGCAGTACCGTACGCATTTCCCGCAGTCCGTGCACCGGGCCCGGTCGATCACGGGGGCTGCGTAGCCGGTCTGTTTTATCGCTCCCGACGGGCAGATCCTCACGACGGGGCAGGGGTGGTTCTGGGGGCAGCGGCGCGGTTCTACAGTGACTTTCATAAACATCCTTGGTGATTTAGTTTAATGCTATATATAATAAATTAAATACAGTGTCAATAGCCTCCCCCGGCCCGGAGCGAATTCAACGGCCGCCCACCATGCGGTGAAAAAAGGTTGACAAATGAGAATATTCTCATTAAGATTGACTTGTGATTATGAGAATAATCTCATAAAGAGGATGTGATGCCGAGATCTGCGAAACGACGTTTTGTCCAGTTCCCGCCGGCGGCGGTTTTCTTCAAACCCCAAGGCGTACCCCTCAGGGCGCTGGAGAAGGTTGTCCTCGGCCTGGATGAATACGAAATGCTGCGGCTCGTCGATTACGAAGGCCGGGACATCGAGACCGCCGCGGCCGGCATGGGCGTTTCCCGGGCCACGGGCGGCCGGATCCTGGAAGCCGCGCGGAGGAAGTCCGCGGAAGCCTTGACACAGGGCAAGGCGGTTCTGATAGAGGGCGGCGCCGTGGTGCTGGGCGGAAGAAGGTTCCGGTGCGGCTCCTGCGGGGCGGTCTGGGGGGCTTCCGGCGGTAACGCCGCGGATGGGATCGCCGGACCCTCCGGACTCGAGGCGCCGCAGGACGGGTGTCCCTCCTGTTCGGGGTCGAACATCGTCGATCTCGGCCGGGGGTGGAGGCGGGATGCGGAAGTCCCCGGCCCGGAATCGCGGCGGGGCGGTTTCCGGATGATGGGCGGAGGCGGCCGCCGCGGGGGGCGGGGTACCCCCCGGGACGGATATTGAAATTGAAACCAATTTTACAGGAGGCTGATATGCCGAGAGGAAATGGAACGGGTCCCGCCGGAATGGGACCGATGACGGGACGGGGCGCGGGTTACTGCGCCGGATTCGGTGTGCCGGGATATGCCAATTTCGCCGGCCGGGGCTTCTTCGGCTGCCAAGGACGGGGCATGGGTTTCAGGAACCGCTTTTACGCCGCCGGCCTGCCGGGATGGCAGGGGGCGGGCCGGCCGCCGTATTACGCCGTCGGTCTCAGCGCCGATGAGGAAAAGGACGTTCTTGCGCGCCAGGCCAAGGCTTTCGAGGACCAGCTCACGGGCCTGAGAAAGCGGATCGCCGAACTCGAAACGGAAAAGGGCTGAGATAAAAAATGAAAAGGAGCGAGATTCATGAAGGATAATCAGGCGGCCAAACCGTCGCCGCTGGGGGACGACGAGGGTGTTCGGGCCGCGCTGGAAAAAATCGGCAGGGTCCTCTTTGTCATGAGCGGAAAAGGCGGAGTCGGAAAAAGCACCGTCGCGGTCAACCTGGCCGCGGGCCTGGCGCTGCGGGGCAACAGGGTGGGGCTTCTGGATACGGATTTCCACGGACCGGACACGCTGAAGATGCTCGGCATTGAACACGAGAGGGTTTACAACGAGGACGGGTTCTTCATCCCCATCATGTTCGATGAAAGCCTCAAGGTCATGTCCATCGCGGGCCTCCTGGAGGACACGGACTCGGCGGTCATCTGGCGCGGTCCCGTCAAGATCGGCGTCATAAAACAGTTCTTCGGAGTGACCCGCTGGGGTAATCTCGATTTTCTCGTGGTGGATGCGCCTCCCGGGACAGGCGACGAGCCTCTGACGGTCGCCCAGCTCGTTCCGGGTGCGGAAGCCGTCATCGTCACGACTCCGCAGGAAGTGTCCCTGCTGGACGTGCGGAAATCGATCAATTTCTGCCGCAAGGTCGGGCTTTCGGTGGCGGGGATCATCGAGAACATGAGCGGATTCGTCTGCCCTCACTGCGGGGTCAAAACCGACATCTTCGGTTCCGGCGGAGGGCGGCGTCTGGCCGAATCGGCGGGGATCCCGTTTCTCGGGGAGCTTCCCATCGATCCCGCCGTGGTGCTCGGGGGCGACAGGGGAACCCCCACGCTGCACATGTCCATGGGCGGAATAATCGACCGCATTCTTGCGGGGGCGAATTCCCCGGCGGCATAGGAGGTCCTCGTGACCGCGCGGGAATTTTCGTATGTGTACGGACCGGTCCCCTCCCGGCGGCTGGGAAAGTCGCGGGGAGTGGACCTTGTCCCCTGCACGATCTGGTCCTACGACTGCGTATACTGCCAGCTCG
>CAZGUL010000230.1:0-5491 GCA_964529055.1 uncultured Spirochaetaceae bacterium | reverse complement strand
GTTCGCCGCCCCGGAAAACCTCCAGCGAATTTCCGGACCGGATCACGTGGCGGCTTCAACCGCCTCTTTCGCGGCCTCCACGATTCCGGAAATGGCGGCGGGGTCCATCCAGGACGGAACGCTGCAGCCGTTGGCAAGGATGAACCGGCTTTTGCCGCCCCGGCGGATGCCTTCGCGGGCGTTTTCCTTGACGGAGGCCCGGGTCCTGAAAGTCGTCCCGGTGTGGTCTATTCCGCCCATCACCGCGCCGGGGAATTTCTTCTTTATTTCTTCCAGCGTGGGGTTCCCGGGAAGCCTGTCTTCCCAGCTCAGGACGGGAACGGGAAAATCGAGAACGTCGGCGGTGTAAATCTTGTTTCCGTGGATGTGGGCGACGTTCATCGGCGCGAGGTTCTTGACGGCGTTGAAAACCTTCATCGCAGGGGGTTTTACGAATTCCAGGAAAATCTTGCGGTCCACGTGCTCTTTGCTGGCCAGCACGGACATGAAAATTCCGTTCGCGCCGCTCTGCAGCGAGGCCCGGCAGTAGGTTATCAGGTTGTCCGCCGCCGTGTTCAGCGCCTTCTGGAGCTGCCGCGGGGCCTTCTTCGCGAGGACCGGCAGATGCTCGCCGCAGACGCCCCGGAGCAGGCTCTGCCAGGGGTCGAACACCGTGTCGACGAAATACGCCTTCTTTTTCAGTTCCTTGGCGATGGCTTTCACGGCCTTGAGCTGTTCCTTCCAGACCGAACGGAAGGGGTCGATGCGGGACAGGGCGAAAAGCTGCTTCTCCGTCGAGATTTCTTCCAGCCCCTCGGGCAGGGGATAGTACGTGTCGTTCATGAGCTTCAGAAAGTCGAAGTCGTAGCGATTGAAGAATTCCAGGGCGATCTTCGCGTACGCATCGCCTCCCGTGTGCTGAACGCCGAAATGATACCAGAGGCTCACCGGCGGTCTATCGGGTTCCCGTCCCTGAAGAACGGCGTCGAGTCTTTCAATTTTCGTCATGAGAAACCTCCTGAGATCCGAGCATATTTTTATTATAGCAGTATGCCCTGAATTTATCTTCGTTTACCGACGAAATTTTCCCGATTCATGAAAAAGTCTGGACCAGGAAGAGGTACCTCTGTCGCAGGCCCAGGTGGCGTTCCAGGTTTTTCACGTTGTAAAGCCGCGGACTCGGAATGACCGCGGCGAGACGCCGGTACTGGTCCCGGGAGAGCTTCGCAGCGTCCTTTTTGTAATAAACCCGGGAAGCCTGCCCGATTCCGAACACCCCCCTTCCCCATTCGATGTGGTTCAGATACAGCTCCATGATCCTTTCCTTCGGGAGCAGCAGGTCCAGTTCCACGGAAATGAGCACCTCCAGGTACTTGCGAAGATAATTCTTGTCCGGAGCGAGAAACAGGGTCCGGGCAAGCTGCTGGGTGATCGTGCTGCCCCCGTAGGCCAGGCGTCCGGCCTTCGCGTTTCTTTTGTAAGCCGTCTTCATGGCGGCGAAATCGATGCCCCCGTGGGTGTAAAACCCGTGGTCTTCCAGGTAGATGAACATCTTCGGCACACTTTTCGGCAAAGCCGACAGCGGGACGTGGACCAGGGGTTTAACCCGGTCCGACGACAGAAATGCGCGGCGTATCATCAGGGAATTCACCGGGGGCGTCCACCACCGGAGGAGCAGCCCCGCGGGAACGAGCAGCAGAAAAAACGCCGCGTGGGCGAAAACGGCGCACGCGGCGGAGGCAACAAAAAAACGCCGGAAGGGACGGGATATTTGGAGGCGGCTGGGACGGGATTTCATCGCCCCCATCTAGCCGAGGGACGCGCTCCCTGTCAATGACGCCTTGCCCTGAGGCGAGGATACGGGTACAATCGCCTCACATTCCCCAATATCGAAGGACGGACACATGATTCGCGTCAACGAAAATTACGGCAAACTCGCTTCATCGTACCTTTTTTCCACCATCGCCAAAAAGGTCAAGGAATACACGGACGGGAACCCGCAATCCGACATCATCCGGCTCGGAATCGGCGACGTCACCCTTCCCCTCGCCCCGTCGTGCATCGCGGCCTTCCACCAGGCGGTGGACGAAATGGCGGGCGAAAAAACCTTCCGGGGGTACGGCCCCGAACAGGGCTACGATTTTCTGCGCTCCGCCGCGGCGGAAAACGATTACCGCGCCCGCGGGGCGGAGATCGGGGACGACGAGATATTCATCAGCGACGGCTCGAAGTGCGACACCGGGAATTTCCAGGAGCTCTTCGCAGCGGACATCAGGATTGCCGTTCCGGACCCCGTTTATCCCGTGTACGTGGACACGAACGTCATGGCGGGGCGGACGGGCGCTTTCCGGGACGGCCGTTATGAAGGTCTCCTCTACCTTGATTCCACCGAGGAGAACGGATTCGTTCCGCCCCCGCCGGCGGAAAAGGTGGACCTGGTCTACCTCTGTTTCCCGAACAACCCGACCGGCGCGACGGCGTCCCGAAAGCAGCTCGCGGCCTGGGTGGATTACGCCCGGGAAAACAGGGCCCTCATCCTTTTCGACGCCGCCTACGAGGCTTTCATCAGGGACCCCGAAATACCCCACAGCATCTTCGAAATTCCCGGCGCGCGGGACGTGGCGGTGGAATTCCGCAGTTTTTCCAAGACGGCAGGCTTCACCGGCACCCGGTGCGCGTACACGGTGGTTCCGAAAAGCTGCGCCGCCTACGATTCCGCGGGTAACCGGGTGAATCTGCACGGCCTGTGGAACCGCCGGCACACCACGAAATTCAACGGAGTTTCCTACCCCGTCCAGAGGGCCGCCGCCGCGGTGTACAGTCCCGGGGGAAGGAAGGAAACACGGGACCTGGTTGACTACTACCTGGGGAACGCGAAAATCATCCGGGAAAGGCTCATCGCCGCCAGGTACTCCTGCACCGGGGGGGACAATTCGCCGTACATCTGGGTCAGGACCGGGTCCGACAGCTGGAAGTTTTTCGACAGGCTGCTCGCGGAGGCCCAGGTCGTCACGACGCCGGGAAGCGGGTTCGGCCGCTGCGGTGAAGGGTACATCCGGATCAGCGCCTTCAACAACAGGCGGCGCGTCCTTGAGGCCATGGACAGGATCGCGAAACTGAAATAAAAAGATTTTTGTTGCGGCCCGGCGTTTCCCGCATTACACTGTTCCGGTGACGCCCCGAGGCCGTTTCGTCCCCATCACGCGGAAGATCAACTCCATCATTCTCGCGGGCCTCATCGCGGGAATAGGATCCATAACCCTGTATTTTTCGCGGGACATCTCGACGACCATCGAACGGAGCACCCGGGAAGCGCTGGGACTGCAGGGCCGGATTCTATTCACCGCCGTCGAGAATTTCATGCTTCCCGGCGAAGCGCCGCTGGCGGTGGAGTTTTTCCGGGATGTGGGCGGGGTCACGCCGGGCTTTTCCGTCGCCCTTTTCCGCGTCACGGGACGCCCCGCCTTTTCCGACAACATAACGATAACAGCGGTAAACCGGAACCTGGGCCGCGAACGCTTCACTCCCCGGGAAAAAAACGGTGTCGTTTTTCCGCAAATCGTCATTCAGGAAGGAATAACATCCGCCCTGGGGTCTCCGCCGCGGGACGCGTTTTTCAGCATCTCCGAGGACGGCCGCATCCTTGCCGTCGTCTACAAACCGCTGGTCAATCTGCCGAAATGCACCGGCTGCCACGGCAGCAATCATACCATCAGGGGTCTGCTCGACATCCGGACGGACATAACCGCCTCGGTCGCCCGTCAGAAAACGGTCCTTCTCGTCGCGGGCGGTTTCTTTTTCGCCGTCGTGGCCGTGGTGTGGCTCTTTCTCGGCCGCTTCATCCAGGCCGCCGTCATCGTGCCGGTAAAAAAGATCGGTTCCGTCTGCGAGGACGTTACGGCCGGCAAATTTTCCGGCAGGGTTGCGATCGAAAACCGGGATGAAATCGGGAGGCTTGCCGAAACGGTCAATGCGATGGTGGAAGGTCTCCACGAACGTTTCAAGCTGACGAAATTCGTTTCCGCGTCGACGATCAGGTCCCTGAAGGACGAGGAACGGACGCGCAAAAGCCGGCTCACGATCTTTTTCAGCGACATCCGGGGATTCACGTCCTTTTCCGAAAAGAACCCGCCCGAGGAAGTGGTCCGGCTCCTCAACAGCGTCCTGAACATGCAGACCGACCTGGTGCACGCAAACGGGGGCGATGTGGACAAATACGTGGGCGATTCCGTCGTTGCCGTGTGGGCCGGCGAAGACGCCGAGGCAAAGGCCTGCGAAACCGCCGTTTCGATCCAGAAGAACCTCGCGGCGGATCCTGCGGCATTCGGGGGGCTCACCGTCGGAATAGGGGTTACGGCCGGGGAAGTCATTCTGGGAATGATCGGCAGCCACCGGAGGGCGGATTATACCGTCATCGGAGACACGGTCAACACGGCCTCCCGGCTGTGCGGGGTTGCGAAAAGCGGTCAGATCATCGTGTCGGACCAAGTGTACGGAAGAATCGGACCCGGCGCGGAAACGGAGGGCCCCTTCAAACTCAAGGTGAAAGGGAAAGAAGTGTATTTAAAAGTATACATCCTTAAAGCTTTTCGAGGAGTTTGATATGAAACCTGGCTGCCCTTTGATTCTCTGCTGCATACTGTCCATGATTCTGACCCTCGCCGGCTGTGCCGCCCGGAAAAGCGGCCCCCTCGTGGCAGCTGATTACGCTTCATGGAAAATCACCCATACCGTCGAGCTCGATTACCCCATTCCTGGTCATGAAAACACGTACCGGAAAATATACATCAGTCCCGACGGGGAACGTCCGGAAATAGCGGCCCGGGGCGGCGAAACCCGCTACCTGTACCCGGAGGGTACGCAGGTGATAAAGGAAATTTACACCGGGAGCGGCGAAAGCGTTTCCGGAAAACCGTCGATGCTGACCATCATGGTAAAGCGGAAAGACCATCCTTCAGCACGGGGCGGATGGCTTTGGATCGTCAAGAAGCCGGATTCCGGGGACGAGACGGTGATTTCCGAGGAATTCTGCATAACCTGCCACGCGAACGCGAACGAAAAACACCCGTACGGAGACCGAAATCCGGAGGGAGAGTTCCGGGATTACCTGTTTTTCCCCTATCCCCCGCCGGCACGATAGTTGAACAATCCTTTTCATTCGTGGACAATGGCCCCATGCACCCCGCCGAACGCATGCTTTCCTCCCTGATCGCCAAGGCCGTCCAGAATTTTCACATGATCGAAGCCGGGGACCGTATTCTTATCGCCGCTTCGGGGGGAAAGGATTCCACGTCCCTGGCCTTCGACCTTTCCCGGCGGGTCAAATACTCCCGCGTTCCCTTCCGGATCGGGGCCCTGCACGTGGCGACCGAGTTTTCCGAGCCCCGCATAAAGGAAAACCTGGGCCGGCTTTTCGCGGAATGGGAAGTCCTCTTCTCGGTCATGGACATATCCGTCCACGACAGGCTCAAGCCGGGCCGGAAGATGAACTGCTACTGGTGCTCCACCCAGC
>CAZGUL010000229.1:0-5492 GCA_964529055.1 uncultured Spirochaetaceae bacterium | reverse complement strand
CACCGCGAAACCGATGGACTCCACGACGGAAAGGCCCATTTCGTTCTTGCCGTGGTCGGCGCCGAGGCCGATGAACATCCCCCTGGAGAATTCCCAGGCGGCGCCCTCGTGGAGGGACGGGAAAAACCAGGGCAGGTCGGGCCGGGAAAAGCCCCGGGATCCCGAGATTTCCTGCATGGCCCCGAGCATGGCCTCGTAGGAGGTCCGGTCCTGGCCGGAAAGCCGCCGGAACCACTCGAAAAGGCGCCCGGTGGAGGACAGGATTCCCGCGATGTTGTAAAGGCCCGGAACGATGTGGGGCAGGCAGCGGATCTTCTTCGAAACCACGGGCTTTTCCGCGCAGTAGTTGATCCCCTCCGACGTGCCCGCCCGGTCGCAGACCCTCCCCGGCCGGGTCGCCGCCGTGCCGAGAAGGCTCATCAGGAAATCCGGACCGCCGGAGTACACGGGCGTTCCGGCCGGCAGACCGAAGCGCCGGGACGCCGCGGCCGTGACCGCGCCCGTTTTCGTTCCCGGCGGGACGATGGCGGGGAATTTGCCGGCGTCCAGCCCGAAGGACTCCAGCGATTTTCCCGTCCACAGGTATTCCGAAAATTCCCCCGAAGGGGACACGGCGAACTCCTCGCCGGAAAGGAGAAACGACAGGTACTCGGGACAGGGAAGGAAAACCCGCGTTTTCTCGTATTCACCGGGCCGCTCGTCCCGGAACCAGGCGGCTTTCGGCAGGAAGAGGCTCCTCTGCCCGGCGACGGTTTTTTCGTTCTTGTCTATCCACATAAGGGCGGGATGAACGGGCCTTCCGTCACCGCCCAGGGGGACCAGGGTCGGTCCGTTTCCGCTGATGACGATCCCCTCCGGTTTCACCGCGGGCAGACGTCGGGTCAGGAGACGCAGCCCCGCGCTCCAATTCCCGGCGTCCCAGCCGGAAAAGGGCTCCGGACGGTTTTTCAGCAGGTCGACCCGTGCCGAGGCCAGCATCCTGCCGTCCGCGGACAGGAGTCCGCCCTTCATCGAGGAGGTTCCGATATCGACGCACAAAAAAGGGGCTGGAGAGTTCATTCCGTCCGGCGGCCGGTTAGCCGTTCCTGGAGAGGAGACGCTGGATGATTCCCCGGTTGTCCAGAAGCTCGCTGAGGCTGAGGTTGTGGTGCAGCCGTGAAATGATCCGGGCGAACAGACTCGAGACATCGGCCTGGATGTACCATTCCCGGCCGAGAAGGCGATCGTCGTGGCGCACCGCGTTCGTCCCGATGATGCGGAAAAAGTGTCCCGATCTGTAGGCTTCGTCGAAATGATCGATCGCCTCGCCGGTGAACAGGGGAATGCTGACGGCGCAGATGATTTTCCGGGCCCCCAGGGTTTTCAGGAGCTTCATTGCCTTGATGAGGGTGCTGCCGGTTCCGAGCAGGTCGTCGGCCATGAAGACGATCTTGCCTTCAACGGACCCCAGAAGCTTCATCGAAACGATGTTGTTCTTGCCCGCGTTCTCCGAGTACCGGGAGTAGTCCCGCTCCTTGTAGAGCATGGCCAGCGGGATCCCCAGGCTGGAGGCATAGAACTTGTTCCGGTCCACCGCTCCGGTGTCCGGGGCGACCATGACCAGGTCCGGGTCTTTTAAGTCGACGATTTCCGAAAGTTTCAGCAGGATCTGGTAGGATCCGTGCAGGTTCTCCAGCAGAAGGCGCCGGAAACCGTTGGAAATGTCCCGGCTGTGGATGTCCAGCGTGATGATCCTCTTGACGCCGAGGAATTCGAGTATCTGGCCGATCCTGATGGCGGTTAGGCCCTCCCGCCCCTTTTTTTTGTGCTGCCTGCCGTAGGGATAGGTGGGCAGCACCACGGTGACGCTGGCGGCCCCGGCCTGGATCGCGGCATCCACGGTTACCATGAGGCAGAAGAAGTGCTCGTTGACGTTCAGCTCGTACCGCTCGTCCGATACGGAGAATTTGAGGGGCAGGTGGTTTTCCACGTCCTGCACGATGTAAAGGTCCATGCCGCGGACCGAATCGAGGATCTCCGTCTTGAATTCACCGTTGGGGAAACGGGTGTACGACGCGGCGATTTTATAGCTCGGCGGACGGGTTTCCCGGGCTCCGGGCCCGATGGCCCGGGACGTGTTCAGGTCCCGGTCGAAATTCATGGCTTCCACCACCTCGGTGACGCTCTTGCGATACTTGACCGCGAGGGTCTGCGCCCGTTTTTCGAAGCGGCGGATAAAAATGTGTTTTAAATGCTTGATGATATCGTTCGCGAGTTCTTCACCACCCGGACAGGCGATGACTCCGAGGGTTTCCGACATCTTGAAGCTCATGATTGGATCGACCTTACCATATCGCCGGGGGGCGGTCAAGGCGGAGGTTCAGGAACTCCAGGACTTCTCCGCGGGGAGGATACACCCGCACCATGCTTACCGACCCCCGGGCCAGGGCGAAGCTCCACATCCGGTCCTGCCGTAATCCCAGAACCCGGGAAAGATAGACCCGCAAGGACCCGCCGTGGGCCGTCACCAGGACGGAACCGCCGGAGCACTCCCCGATGATGCGGTCGAAGCACCGGAGAACCCGCTCTTCGAATTCCGCGAAATCTTCGCCTCCCGGCGGCGGGGCCGAACGGGGATCGCGGGACCACCGCTCCGCATGTTCCCGTGCCGACCCGTCCAGGTCGTCGAACGCTGACCCCTCCCAGGCGCCGAAATGAATTTCCCGCAGGTCTTCCCGCACCCGGAGCTCCGGGCCGGGGCTGCCCGCGGCGGCGATAACCGCCTCCGCGGTCATGGCCGCCCGTTTGAGGGGGCTCGTGTAGACCGCATCCAGCCTCACCTCCAGGAGCCGCCGCGCGATCTCTTCCGCCTGGGACACCCCGGCGGGGGAAAGGCCGGGGTCGCTGCCGCTTCCGATGAAATCCCCTCCCCCCTCGGGCTCCCCGTGGCGGACGAGGTAGAGGTCGAGATTCCTCATCAAAGAAAAGGTTCCCAGAGGGGGAACAGGATGAGTCTCTGAACGGCGGTGAAGCCCGCGAGCAGCGCGATTTCGGAAACCTCGCAGACGGCTCCGTAGGAGTCGCCCGTCAGGCCGCCGAGGAGGTTTTCCAGCCCGAACGCGACGAGCCACCCGACGCATGCCGCCCCCGCGAGCACGAAAACGCCGATCGGCCCGGTGAGCAGAAGGACCAGGACCCCCGTTCCCGCCCATGCCGCGAGGAGGTCCCTGTACCGCATATGTCGTTTGAAGAAGGCGCCCAGGCCGTCGGGGCGGGCGGAGGGAAAGAAGTAAATGCTCCCCGTAAGGATGGCCCGGGCGGCGGCCGGAACACAGACCAGTATGGGGAAGAGCGAGCCTCCCTCGATCTCTCCGAGAAAAGCGTATTTCAGAAGCAGGGCCAGAGCCAGGGTCACGGCGCCGAATGACCCGATCCGGGAATCCTTCATGATCCCCAGGCGTTTTTCCCGGGTGTTCCCGCCCCCGAGGCCGTCCATCGTGTCGGACAAACCGTCAAGATGCAGGGCGCCGGTCGCGACGACCCAGCCCAGGACGATAAGCGCCGAAACGGCGTCCATGGACCAGAAAAAAAGCGAGAGCCGCCCGCCGATGAAGAGAAAAAGGCCGATGATGACGCCGACGACGGGAAACATCGACGACGAGCCGGCGAGTTCGCGGGGGTCCTCGTCCGCCGGCGCAGGCAGGGGGACCACCGTCAGGAAGCGGAGGGAACAAAGGAGCTTTCGGACGTACATTTTTCCCATAAAGAGCTTATACACCAGCTTTCGGTCCTCCGCAACGGCGCTAGAGATTTTTCTGTCGCGCCACCCCCGCCTCATCGAAGGTTGCGGTTTCGTTCAGGAGCCGCACGGCGGCCTCCACGACGGGCATGGCCAGGGCTGCCCCCGTCCCTTCGCCGAGGCGCATTCCCAGGTCCAGGAGAGGAACGATCCCCAGATGTTTCAGGATTCCTGCGTGTCCCGCCTCGGCGGACGTGTGGGCCCCGATGAGGTAGGGCCGTACGGAGGGAGCGATTTTGACGGCCAGCACCGCCGCCGCCGCCGCGATGAAGCCGTCGACAAGGACCGGGACCCGGCCCCCTGCGGCACGGAGAATGGCACCCACGAGGCCGCCGATCTCGAACCCTCCCACCCGGGCGAGAATGTCCATGCCGTCGTCCGGGTCCGGGGCGTTGACCCTGAGGGCGCTCTCCACGGCGGCGATCTTCCGGGCGAGCATCGCGTCGTCGATCCCGGTGCCCCGCCCCGTTACGGCGGAGGCCGGCAGGCCCGTGCATACGGCCGCGATGGCGGCCGACGAAGTCGTGTTGCCGATTCCCATCTCTCCGAGCCCCAGGAGGTCCAGCCCCCGGGAGATCTCGTCCTCCACGACGGCGATCCCCGCCTCGACGGCCTCCTCCGCCTGCCGGCGGCTCATCGCGGGACCCCGGGCGATGTTGCCGGTGCCCCTGCCGACGGCCTTGACGACGAGGCCCTGTCTTTTCGGATAGTCAGTCGCGATTCCCATGTCCACGACCGTCACCCGGGCTCCCGCGAGCCGGGAAAGCACGTTGATGCCCGCCCCCCCGTCGAGGAAATTGAGGACCATCTGGGCGGTGACCTCCCGGGGATAGGTGTGGATTCCCTCGTCGAGCACGCCGTGGTCCCCGGCGAACACGACGATGGCCTTGTCCCGGATTTCCGGCCGGGGGGTGCCCCGGATTCCCGCGATGGCGGCGGAAAGCTCTTCCAGCCGCCCCAGACTGCCCCGGGGTTTCGTCAAAACGTCCTGACGAGCCAGGGCGGCCTTCCGTGACGCCTCGTCCGGAGGCCCTATCAGGAAAATGGTATCTGCGATGATGTTCGACACGGATGACTCCTTTATTTGGGATTATTTCAGTTTCTGCGCGATCCCGGCGACGAGAAAATACACGTTCCCCGCCCGGGAGGCGACGCATTGGTGCACCGCCCCCGCCGCGTCCTGGAACCTGCGTCCCAGTTCGTAGGAGGAAACGAGTCCCACACCGACCTCGTTGGACACGATGACCACCGGCGCAGCGCCGGATTCGGCGGCATCGAGGATTTTCCGGGTTTCCCGCAGAATGAGGTCCTCCGCTTCCTCCGGAGGAAGCTTTTCCATTTTCAGAAGATGGTTCGTCACGAATAGGGTGAGGCAGTCCAGGATGACGGCGGAACTTTCCCGGACGGCCTCCGCGACGGCCCGGGCGGGATGCAGAGGCTCCTCCCGGGTCCTCCACGAGCCCGGGCGGCCGGACCGGTGTTTCGCTATTCTCCTCCGCATTTCCTCGTCCCCGCCTTCGGCGGTGGCGACGTACGTCACCGGGAGGCCGCTGTGCGCCTCGAACCCGGAGGCGAGCTTCTGGGCGAAAGCGGTTTTGCCGCTGCGGGTCCCGCCGAGAACGAAAATGACCTCACCCACGGGCGCCTCCTCCGACGAATTCCCGGACCGCCTCCAGGAGGCGGGCGTTTTCCGCCGCTGTCCGGACGCCGATTC
>CAZGUL010000228.1:0-5514 GCA_964529055.1 uncultured Spirochaetaceae bacterium | reverse complement strand
GTTTCCCGACCTGATTGCCACGGTCGACCGGGAAGGCGGCGACCCCCTTCCGACCGCTTCGGTCCGGAAGGGAAGCAGGGTCGCCGTGGTCGCCGTGCCGCGGGAAAAACTCATTCTCGGCGCGGGGGTCAGGGACCCGGAGCTTCTCCGGGAAATTGAAAAAATTCTGGAAATAGCGATACTGAAGCATATTGGTTACTGATAACGAAAGGAGACCTTTCCATGCTGAAACAAGTTCTTGAAATCTACGAACTCCTGGACGACGCCCATGTTTCGGGCGACGCGGCTGAACAGCTCCTGCGGTCCCGCGGCCTGCGGCAGATCCGTGTGGAACGCATAAAGGGCGAGAAGGGCTCGACCGATTTCCTCCAGGTCGTCATCCCCGGCGTCTCCGGCAAAAAAAGCGGCGGAAAGGCGCCTACGCTGGGCATCATCGGCCGCCTGGGAGGCATCGGCGCCCGGCCCGAGCGGATCGGCCTGGTTTCCGACGCGGACGGGGCGGTGGCTGCCCTTTCCTGCGCGCTGAAACTGGCGGACATGGCGGAAAAGGGCGACAGGCTGCCGGGGGACGTCATCGTCTCCACCCACATCTGTCCCGACGCGCCGACCCAGCCCCACGAACCGGTGCCCTTCATGGGATCGCCGGTGGACATGAAGACCATGAACGCCCAGGAGGTGTCGCCGGAGATGGACGCGGTCCTTTCCATCGACACCACGAAGGGAAACCGGGTCATCAATCACCGGGGCTTCGCGATTTCCCCGACGATCAAATCCGGATACATCCTGAAGACGAGCGACGACCTTCTGGACATCATGGAGTGGTCCACCGGCATGGTGCCGCAGGTTTTCCCCGTATCCACCGGAGACATCACCCCCTACGGCAACGGCGTCTTCCACATCAACAGCATCCTGCAGCCCGCGACGGCGACGGACTCTCCGGTGGTGGGTGTCGCGATCACGGCGGTGCGGCCGGTCCCCGGCTGCGGCACCGGAGCGAGCAGGGAAACCGACATCGAGGAGGCGTCCCGGTTCTGCCTGGAGGTCGCGAAGGCTTTCGGCGCGGGGACCTGCAAATTTTTCGACGCGGCGGAGTTCGCCCTGCTCGAAAAGCTGTACGGTCCGATGAAGGCGCTGCAGACGCCGGGACGCGCCGGGTCATGAGGGTCCAGATTACGCTGACTCCCTCCGAGGCGAAGAGGGTCATCGCGAAGGCAGTGGCCCTCCTGCCGGAGGTTGTGGAGGCCCGCGAAAAGGGACTGGTCCTGCTGAAGGGCGGCACCACGGTGTCCGCCGTCGCGGAGGAGCTTTTCGGCGTGCCGCTCCGGTTGAGCGGCCGCGTGTCCGGCAGGGGAACCCTCGCCGCGGCGGAGGCGAATCCTGAGGAGCCCCACAGCGTTCTCGCCCGGGGCGGGGTGCTCGAAAACATCGACGGGGACTTCGCCGCCGCGGCGGGAAAGCTCGGCCGCGGCGACGTCATCGTCATCGGCGCCAACGCGATCGACGGGGCGGGGAACGCCGCGATGATGGCCGGCTCCGTCGGGGGCGGCCCTCCGGGACCGGGCTGGTCCGCCCTGACCTCCGAGGGAACCTCCGTGATCATCGCCGCGGGGCTGGAAAAGCTCATTCCCGGCACGATCCGCGACGCAATGATGGCGGCGGGCCGCAAGGGGGTGGACAAGTCCATCGGCATGGCGGTGGGGCTCCTTCCCCTGACGGGACGGCTCGTGACGGAGAAGGAGGCCCTGGAAATCCTCGCGGACGTCCGTGCCTCGGTCATCGGAGCGGGCGGCGTTTTCGGCGGGGAGGGCTCCACGGTCCTCGTCGCGGAGGGGGAGCCGGCGGAGGCGGAGAAAATCTTCGCCCTGGCGCTGGAAATCAAGGGGGCCTCCGCGAGTTCCTTCCCGGACAGCCTGCCGGAGTGCGCGGGGCCGAACCCCCGCTGCGTCAGTCACCTGGGGTGCATCTACAAGGCGGGCTACGCCGGGAAAAGGAGCGGAAAATGAAGATCGGCGCGATCACGATAGGGCAGTCGCCGCGGACCGACGTGGCTCCGGAATTCCAGGCAGCCCTGGGTGTTCCGGCGGAGCTCCTGCAGTGCGGCGCCCTGGACGGCCTGTCCCGGGAGGACGTGAAAGCCCTGGCCCCCGGGCCGGGGGATTACATCCTGGTCACCCGGATGCGGGACGGCACGGAGGTCATGATCGCCGAGCGGCACATCCACGAGCGGATGATAGGCTGCGTCCGGAAACTCGAGGCGGCCGGCGTGGACCTCATCGTGCTCTTCTGCACCGGGGAATTCCCCGACCTGGATTCGGGACCGGTCATCCTGAAGCCGGACGTTCTGATGGAGCACCTCGTTCCGGGAATCCTGCAAAAAGGACGCCTCGGCGCGGTCCTGCCGTCGCCGGACCAGATACCGGTCCTGGGGAAGAAATGGGCGAAGACGGGCCTGGAGATCGAGCTCGACGCGGTCTCCCCCTACTCGGGGACGGAGGAGGACTTCCGCCTCGCGGCCCGGCGGCTCGCCGCCCGGAACGTGGACCTCATCGTGCTGGACTGCATCGGTTTCAGCGAAAAAATCAGGCGGGTCTTCCGGGAGGAGAGCGGCAAGCCGGTGATCCTCCCCCGGACGCTTCTGGGCCGGGTCGCCGGCGAGATGGCGGGAGGCGGAGAATGACGGATTTACGGAAAGGCGCGCGGATCGTCGTGGCGGACTGCCTGGGCGGAAAGCCGGGGGAGAATTTCCTCGTCGTGACGGACCCGGCGAAACGGAAAATCGGCGAGGCCCTCTACGAGGAGGCCCTGGCGCTCGGACTCAATGCCCATCTGCTCGTGATGCCGGAAACGGGGACCCACGGGGCCGAACCCCCGGCCCTCGCCGCCGAGGCGATGAAGAACGCGGACATCGTCGTCTGTCCCACCCGGTTCTCGCTGACCCACACCGCCGCCCGCAAGGCCGCCTGCGGGAGGGGGGCCCGGGTCGCCACGATGCCGGACATAACCGAGGACATGTTCGGCGCCGGCGCCATCACCGCGGATTACCGGGAAGTGGCCGTCCTGAGCGACAGGATCGCCGACATCCTCTCCCGGGGCGAGAGGGTGCGGATCGAAAAGGACGGCCGGGTCCTGGAGATGTCGCTTGCCGGGCGGAACGGCATCTCCTCCAGCGGCCTGTACCACCTGCCGGGGAGCTCCGGCAACCTTCCCACCGGCGAGGCCTACATCGCCCCGCTGGAGGGGACCGCTGAAGGCTCCATCGTCATCGACGGCTCTCTGGCGGGCCTCGGCGTCGTCTCGGGGCCCCTGGAGGTTCGGATAGAGAAGGGTCTGGCCGTCGGGTTCTCCGGTCCCGACGCCGGGTGGCTCGAAGCGAAGCTGCCCTCCCCGGAAGCCCGGAACGTGGGGGAACTCGGCATCGGCACGAACGAAAAAGCCCGGCTCATCGGAAACCTGCTGGAGGACGAGAAGGTCTACGGCACCATCCACGTCGCGTTCGGCACCAACGCCACCTTCGGGGGGACCGTTTCGGCGGGGGTGCACATCGACGGCATCGTGCTCGGGGCAACCCTGACGGTTGACGGCCGCGTCGTCGTCGCGGGGGGAAAAGTCGTCGCCTAGGGAGGTTTTCAGATAGATTTTTCCCGCGAGATTCGTTATAGTGAATCCGGGAGCGGCACGTGAGCTTTATCGTCACCACGCGGATATTCCGGGACGTCATTCTTCCCGCGGCGGACATACTCATTCTCGCCTTTCTGCTGTACCGGAGCTATCAGATCCTGGTGCAGACGAAGGCCATCCAGCTCGTGAAGGGCGCTTTCCTGATGGCCTTCATCTACGTGGTCGCCTTTTTCTTCCGGCTCAACACGCTGTTGTGGATCCTGAACCTGATGGTCCCTGGCCTCGTCATCGGCGTCGCGATCATCTTCCAGCCGGAACTGCGCAAGATTTTCACCCGCATCGGGCAGGGCGAGTGGTTCCGCTTCTCCCATGCCGAGGAGTCCCTTGACCTCGACGCCGTCATCCACGCGGCGGAAATCCTCTCCTCCAAACGGCGGGGGGCTCTCGTCGTCATCGGCCGCCAGGTGGGCCTGAAAAACTTCATCGACACGGGAACCCGGCTCGACGCGGAAATATCCTCCGCCCTGGTCCTGACGATTTTCCTGCACGACACGATGCTGCACGACGGCGCGGTCGTCATCGAGGGGGGGAGGATCGCCGCAGCGGGCTGCTTTCTGCCCCTGTCGGAACAGCCGGACATCCGGCGCAGCTTCGGGACCCGCCACCGGGCGGCCCTGGGTCTGACCGAGGAAACCGACGCGGCGGTGGTTGTCGTGTCGGAGGAGACCGGCGCCATGTCCCTGGCGTTCGAGGGGAGCCTGATGTACGACATTACGGCCAAGGAGCTTTCCCGGCGTATCAAGGACCTCTTTCTCCGCGCCTCCGAGGGCGAGGAAACTTCCGAGGAGGCGGATTTTGAAGAAGAATAACAAGCCCCTCCCGGAGAGGATCGTCGCCAACTGGCCCGCCAAGGCGCTGTCCCTGGCTGCGGCGATCATGCTTTTCCTGTTTCACAATTTTTCCACCCTTTCCGAGCGCCGCCTGTCGGTGGACCTGGAAGCCCGCTTTTCCGACGGCCTGACCGCCGCGCAGCAGTATCCCCGCAGGGTGTGGATCACGGTGCGGGGCCCGGAACAGAGCGTCTCCGGGGCCCAGGCCGGCGACATCGAGGCGATCGCCGATTTCACCCGTTTCGACACCGAAGGGGTCCACAAGGCCCCGATCCTGATCCGCAAGAAAGGCTCCCTGGAAAGCGTCGATCCCCTGGAAGTCCACGTGGAACCCCTGGAACTCAGCCTGCTCCTGGAGCGGAAGGTCCGCAAGGTCGTGGACGTGGTTCCCTCCTTCAAGGGTTTTCCGGTGGCAGGGTACGGGCTGGATCAGTACAACCTGACACCGCCCCGGATCGAGGTGGAAGGCCCGCGGAGCCGGATCGGCGCCGTCGTCTCGGCGTCCACCGAGGAGATCGATCTTTCCGACAAACGGGAGAATTTCACCGTCAGGGTGAAGCTCAAGCGGGAAAGCCCCCTGGTTTCCTTCCCCGACGGGGACTCGGTGGAATTCCGGGGTCTGGTCGCGGAAACCCAGGTCCAGAAGACGTACGAGAACGCGGTGCTGGACGTTCTCAACCTCCGGCCGGACCTGCGGCTGGACGATCCCCTTCCCCTCGGGACCGTGCGGGTCCAGGGCGGACAGGCGTTCCTCGAGCAGCTCCGCCCGGAGCTGATACGGCTTTTCGTCGACTGCTCCGGCATCACCGTGCCCGGGGTGTATACGCTCCCGATGCGGGCGGAGACCCCCCCGGGGGTACAGGTCGTCAGGCTCGATCCGGTCCAGGTGACGCTGGATATCAGGCCGCGGGGAAGGTGAAAATGGTGCTCGGAATCGGAATCGACGTCGTCCAGGTGGAACGCATCCGGCGGTGGAAGGAAGTCCCCGGCATGTTCGAGCGGTACT
>CAZGUL010000227.1:0-5522 GCA_964529055.1 uncultured Spirochaetaceae bacterium | reverse complement strand
CGCGCGGGTCATGACGTCCTTCACCTTCATGCGGTAGATGAGGTCCAGCAGGAAGGGCGGGGAGTAGTGGGTGCTGATGGGGATGGACGTCATGGCGCCGCCGATTTTTCCCGTTCCAGCGCGCAGCCGACCGTGACGCACACGCGGTAGGTGTCCCTGGCGGTGGACAACAGGGTGATGCCGTGGTCCGCCGCGAGCTGCCGCATGGCGTCCTGGGGCTGCTTGCCGTTGACCAGCAGGATGCCGAGGGCGCCGACGATGTCCGCGGTACGGACGACCTGCTCCGAGTTCAGGGACGTGGAAATGATGAAATTCTCCTCCGTCGTGGTCAGAACGTCGCTCATCAGGTCCGAAGCGACGAGGGATTTTATTTTCGCCGTATCGAAGGCCGCCCCGCGCACGAATGTTTTGCAGGAGAGGGAGCGGATGATGTCGTCGAAAGTCATGGTGCCGTCCTTTGTGTTGGTTTTCAGCTTAATTCAAGCATCGCGGACTGTCTATACCCGAGCTTGACCAGATAAAAGAGGTTCTCGATCTCGAGACCCAGGTTGACGTTGTGAATGAGACAGCCTCCGGAGCACTTGAGCTCCACCGGCGCGAAGTTCAGGACCCCCTGGATCCCCGCGGAGGTCATGAGCTCCAGGACCTGGGCCGCCGCGGCATCCGGCACCGCGATGATGCCCACCGTGATGCCCCGGTCGCGGATGAAATCCGGCATCTCCCTGATGTCGTAAATCGGAACGTTCGCCGGAGCGGCCACCCGGGCGGGATCGATGTCAAACCCGGCGGCCACGTGAATGCCTTCCTTCACGAATTCCTTGTATTCCATCAGGGCGGAGCCGATCCGGCCGCAGCCGGCTATGACGACGTCGTGGGTCTGGTTCTTTCCCAGCGACACGCCCAGGTGGTCGATCAGGGTGTCGATGTTGTAGCCCCCCCGCTTGTTTCCCGGAATGGAGATCATTGAAAAGTCCTTGCGCACCACCGCGGGGGTCACGCCGATGGCGTCTCCCAGGTTGTTGGAGAAAACCTTCACGAAACCCAGGGATTTGAGCTTAAGGAGCACCCTGAGATACCGGGCCAGACGCAGAATCGTACTTTTATTCAGGTCTTTGACCATTAATGAACTCCAATTCACAATATTTCATCAAAGTATAAACCATGAAGTCAATCAGCGCAAGAAATAAGAATATTTTTTCACGTAAAAAGAATTTTCAGTCGTTTGGAGAGATTCACTGTTGCAATTTTTATCGAATCGTCATACAATGGCGCGTCGAATTAATCCCGCAAAGGGACGAGGAGGTATCATGGCTGTCGCAACCGAAGAGGTAAAACTCA
Organism: uncultured Spirochaetaceae bacterium; assembly: GCA_964529055.1. Classification (GTDB taxonomy): domain Bacteria; phylum Spirochaetota; class Spirochaetia; order DTKZ01; family DTKZ01; genus JAKQWJ01. Next base: position 4,184 of record CAZGUL010000227.1, on the reverse strand, counting down.
CCGAGGGATTGCAGAAGTTTATCGGTGAATGGAAAGACAAGCCGGGGAATCTCATCATGATTCTCCATAAAGTACAGGAAGAGTACGGCTACGTTCCGCGGCCGGTGGCTCTGCAGATCAGCAAGGACCTGAAGGTCCCGCTGGCGAAGATGTACGGCGTCGTCACGTTCTATCATTTCTTCAAGCTGAAGAAACCGGGCAAAAACAAGATCGCCGTCTGCCTGGGAACCGCCTGCTATCTGAAAGGCGGGGAGGACCTGCTCCAGGGGCTGGAGGAGATCCTCGGCATCGGTGTCAACTCCGTCACCGAGGACGGCCAGTTCTCCATCGACGCGGTCCGCTGCGTCGGGTGCTGCGGCCTTGCGCCGGTCATCATGATCAACAAGGACGTTTACGGAAAGGTCAAGAAGGAACAGCTGGCGGAAATCATCGCGAAATACCGCGAGGAGTAAATGCACTACCGCATCGCGGATTTTCTGGCGGACATCGTGGAGAACGCGGTAGACGCGGGCTCGCGATTCACGGAAGTGGATATCGTCCAGGACGAAAGGAACCTGAAGGTGACCGTGACGGATACGGGCAAAGGAATGACGGAAGAGGAAATCCTCCGCGCCCGGGACCCCTTCGGTACGGACGGGAAAAAACACCCCGGCCGCAGGGTGGGCCTCGGCATCCCCTTTCTCGTCCAGGCGGTAGAGGAAACGGGGGGGGATTTTTCCATCGCCTCCCGTCCCGGGAAGGGCACCGTCGTTTCGTTCCGCTTCGACCTGGGCAACCTGGACACCCCGCCGGTGGGCAGCCTTCCGGAAACCTTCCGGCAGGTCCTGTCGCTTCCCGGCGACTTCGACATGACGATTCGCCGGACCCTGGGAAAGGAGTCCTACGATCTTTCCCGCCGGGAACTCGTCGAAACGCTGGGAGAGCTGGAATCCGTCGGATCCCTCGCGATGCTCGGAACATATCTGGAATCCCTGGAGGATTCCGTACAATCCCCGAATTAGGAGACAGTCATGGCAAAAATGACCCTTGAAGACCTGAAAAAGCTTCGTGACGAAAAAAAGAAATCCATGGACCGGCGCGAGGTCGCCGGGAAGGACATCGAAATCGTCGTCGGCATGGCGACATGCGGAATCGCGGCGGGCGCGAAGGACACCATGTCCGCCATCCTGACGGAACTGGAAAACCAGAACATGCAGAACGTCATCCTCCGCCAGACCGGGTGCATGGGATTCTGCTACGCCGAACCCACCGTGGAAGTCCGCGTGCCCGGCATGCCGGACATCCTGTACGGAAACGTGGACAAGGAAACGGCCGTCAAGATCGTGCGCAAGCACCTCCTGGGCAAGGTTCTCATCAACGATCACATCCTGGATCGGCCGTCCGCCGACATCATGAAGCAGTAAACGGAGGAGCATCATGGCATTCAAACAATTCATCCTGGTCTGCGGCGGAACGGGCTGCGAATCCAGCAAGGCGGACGAGATCTACAAGAACCTCATTTCCGAGTGCGAGGCACAGGGAGTCAAGGACGACGTCCAGATCGTCAAGACGGGGTGTTTCGGCTTCTGCGAAAAGGGCCCCATCGTGAAGATCCTGCCCGACGATTCCTTCTACGTGGAGGTGAAGCCCTCCGACGCGAAGGAAATCGTGGCCGAGCACATCGTGAAGGGCAGGCAGGTGAAGCGGCTCCTGTACCAGGGCGAGGAAACCAAAAAGCACGCCCGGGTCGAGGACATCGCGTTCTACCAGAAGCAGTTCCGCATCGTGCTGCGCAACTGCGGCATCATCAATCCCGAGGATATCGGCGAGTACATCGCCCGGGACGGCTACGCCGCCCTCGGCAAGGTGCTGTTCGAAATGACCCCCGACCAGGTCCTGGAGGAACTGAAGAAATCCGGGCTCAAGGGCCGGGGCGGCGCCGGCTTCCCGACGTGGATGAAGTGGAACTTCTCCCGCAAGGTCAAGGACTCCCCCAAATACATCGTCTGCAACGCCGACGAAGGGGATCCCGGCGCATACATGGACCGCTCCACCCTGGAAGGCGATCCCCACTCGGTGCTGGAGGCCATGGCCATCGCCGGCCGGGTCGTGGGGTCCAACAAGGGCTACATATACATCCGCGCCGAATATCCCCTGGCCATCCACCGGCTGGAAGTGGCGATCAAGCAGGCCACCGAAATGGGACTTCTCGGCAAGGACATTCTGGGAAGCGGATTCGATTTCGAACTCGAGATCAGATTCGGCGCGGGCGCCTTCGTCTGCGGCGAGGAAACCGCCCTTCTCGCCTCCGTCGAGGGGGAACGGGGGATGCCGAAGCCGCGGCCGCCCTTCCCCGCCGTGCAGGGCCTCTGGAAAAAACCGACGGTCATCAACAACGTGGAGACCTGGGCCAACATCCCGGTGGTCATCCTGCGGGGCGGCGACTGGTTCGCCAAGATTGGCACCGAAAAATCCAAGGGCACCAAGGTTTTCGCCCTCACCGGCAAAATCACCAACTCCGGCCTCGTCGAAGTCCCGATGGGGACCACGCTGCGGGAAATCATCTACGACATCGGCGGCGGGATCCCGAACGGCAAGAAATTCAAGGCCGTCCAGACCGGCGGCCCGTCGGGAGGCGTCATCACCGCGGACTACATCGACACCCCCATCGACTACGAAAACCTCCAGAAGCTCGGCTCCATCATGGGCTCCGGCGGCATGATCGTCATGGACGAGGACGACTGCATGGTGGACATCGCCAAGTTCTACCTGGGCTTCACCGTGGACGAATCCTGCGGCAAATGCACACCCTGCCGGGTCGGCGGCCGCCAGCTCTACAACTACGTGGACAAGATAACGAAGGGCAAGGGCTCCCGGGAGGACATGGAAAAGATGAAGCAGATCGGCCACGCCATGAGAAAGGCGTCCCTCTGCGGTCTCGGCCAGACCTCGCCGAACCCGGTCCTTTCCACGATGCACTACTTCGAGAAGGAATATCTGGCCCACATCGACGAGCACACCTGCCCCGCCGGAAAGTGCAAGGACCTGATCCGCTATTTCATTCTGCCGGACAAGTGCATCGGATGCGGCCTCTGCGCCCGCAGGTGCCCGGTTACCTGCATCACCGGCGAAAAACGGCAGCCCCACGTGATCAACGAAGCGGCTTGTATCAAATGCGGCGAGTGTTACTCGGTCTGCAAGTTCGGCGCAGTGGTGCGCAAATAAGGAAGGAGTACACCAGTGAACGCGAAAACGCTCAATATAAAAGTCAACGGCATGCCCTTCTACGTGCACGAGGGCATGACGATTCTCGAGGCGGCGAAGCTCGTCAACGTCAAGATCCCGACCCTCTGCTATCACCCGGACCTGCCCCCCTGGGCCGCCTGCGGCATCTGCGTCGTGAAGGTCGAGGGGTCACCGAAAATGTTCCGGGCCTGTTCGACCCCCGTCGAGGAGGGCATGAGCATCATCACCCACGATCCTGAAATCGTGGAGGTGCGCAGGACCGTCATCGAACTGCTCCTGTCCACGCACCCGAACGACTGCCTCCAGTGCCCGCGGAACCAGAACTGCGAACTGCAGAAGCTCGCCGCGGACTTCGGCATCCGTGAAATGCCCTTCGAGTACAACCTGAAGGACCTGCCGGTGGACGAGAGCACCCCGTCCCTGACCCTGAACCCGGAAAAATGCGTGAAGTGCGGCCGCTGCGTCCATGTCTGCCAGGACATGCAGAACGTCTGGGCCATCGAATTCGTCGGCCGGGGCGACGGCACCCGCATCGCCGCCGCCGGGGACGCCCCCCTCGGGGAGAGCCCCTGCATCAAATGCGGCCAGTGCTCGGCCCACTGCCCCGTGGGCGCCATCTACGAAAAGGACGAGACGGCGAAAGTCTGGAAGGCCCTGCAGGACCCGACGAAATACTGCGTCGTGCAGATAGCCCCCGCGGTCCGCGTCGCCCTGGGCGAAGCCTTCGGCCTGGAACCCGGAACGCTTGTCACGAACAAGGCCTACTCCGCCCTGCGCCGCCTGGGATTCAAGGCGATTTTCGACACCAACTTCGGCGCCGACCTCACGATCATGGAGGAAGGCTCGGAGCTGCTGCAGAGGATCAAGGAAGGCGGCACGCTTCCCCTCATCACCTCCTGCAGCCCCGGGTGGATCAAGTACATGGAGGAGTTCTACCCTGAACTCGCCGACAACGTCTC
>CAZGUL010000226.1:0-5530 GCA_964529055.1 uncultured Spirochaetaceae bacterium | reverse complement strand
CGGCGGTCTGATTTACCTTCTCGGCGAATCCGACGGCGCCCTGGGCGGAAGCTGTTACGAAAAAATCCTCCGCCGGCCCCTTGGTCCGGGCCCGAAAGCCGACCTCGCGGCGGCCTCCTCCATGTACCGGAAGTTCCACGAAGCGGCGGCGGCCGGGCTGGCCGCAACCTGCCACGACGTTTCCGACGGCGGCCTCGCCGTGGCGCTGGCCGAATGCTGCCTGGGCGGGCGCTTCGGAGCGGAGATCGACGCGGACGGCCTCCCGGGCGGCCTGCAGGGCATTCTTTTCGGCGAGGGACCGTCGCGTTTCGTCGTGGAGGTGAAACCGGAAAACGCCGGCGCCTTCGAGCGGATCATGGCCGGTTCGGCGTGCCGGAAAATTGGTTCGGTTTCGGCGGACGACGTTCTCGCGGTCCGCCGGGAGGGCGCGGAAATCCTGCGGGTCCGCCTGGAGGAGATCGAGACCGCGTGGAAATCCTTCGCGAAGGAGCTTTTGTCATGAGCCGCCCGTCCGTCCGGGTCCTTGTCGTCACCGGGTACGGCATCAATGCCGACCGTGAGCTGGCGGAGGCCTTCCGCCTCGCCGGCGCGGTGCCGGAACGGGTGCATGTGTCCGACATCGTCCACCGGCCGGGCCTGGTCGCGTCCTTCCAGGTTCTCGCTTTTCCCGGCGGGTTTTCCTTCGGCGACCACCTCGGCTCGGGGAAGGTCCTCGCCTACCTGGTGAAGAGCCGTCTGAAGGATGACCTTCGGGCTTTCGTCGACGACGGGAATCTGGTCCTGGGGATCTGCAACGGCTTTCAGACCCTCGTCAAGATGGGGATCCTGCCGAACCTCTCCGGCGACTTCTCTCCCGACGTTTCGCTGATCCACAACGCAGGCGGTCTCTTCGACGACCGCTGGGTCCCCGTCCGCTACAACCCGGAGAACACCTCGCCGTGGGTCCGGGGACTGGGAAGGACGGTGTATCCCATCCGGCACGGGGAGGGGCGATTCATCACCGGATCCGCCGCGGCGGCCGACCGGATCCGGAAAAAAAACCTGATAGCCCTTTTCTATGACGGGACGAACCCAAACGGTTCGGAAATGGACGCCGCCGGCATCACGGACGAAACCGGCCGCGTCCTGGGCATGATGCCCCATCCCGAGGCCTTTCTTTTCCCGCAGAACCATCCGCGCTGGACCCGGGAACGTGTCGCCGCCGCCGACGGGCGGGCTCTTTTTGAAAACGCCGTGGAATATATAAAATCCCTGCGCCGGTGAGTTTGATTTTTTCCCCCGTATTTTGTACACTAGAACCAGCGATGAAAAACGGAATGCTCGTGGAAGCCGAAATCTGGACTGTGGCCCACACCGAACAGGGAAACGCGGTTCTGGTCAAACCCCTGGGGTCCGATCTGGCGGTTCCCATTTTCATCGGACAGCTGGAAGCCCATTCCATCCTCATCGGCCTCGGCGGAGTTCCGATGCCGCGGCCCCTGACCCACGATCTTCTCATTTCCCTGATGGAAAAGATGAACGTCATTCTGGAGAGGATAGAAATCACCGAACTGAAGGAAGGAACGTTCTATTCCCGTCTTCTGCTGCGGCAGGGGGGGAAGAAGCTTTTCATCGATTCCCGGCCTTCCGACGCGCTGGGCCTGGCGGTGCGGGTCAAATGCCCCATTTTCATCGCGGAGCCGATCATCTCGGAGGCCGGCGTTTCGGTAAAACTCGTTTCGGAGGAGGACCGGAAGGAAAAGGGGCCTTCTCCGCGGGATCTGGAAATAACCCGGCTCAAATCCGAAATGGACAAGGCCCTGGAGGCCGAAAACTACGAGGAAGCCGCCCGGCTTCGCGACAGGCTCCGGGAGCTGGAACACAACTGACAGGCGTCATCGAAAACCTCCCGCACATTGACGCCGGGGCCGTCGGGCCCTATACTTCGAAAGTGGATTCCCCTTTCTCCGGGAACCGTCGACGGCGGAGGTGAACGTATGAAATTTCCCGGCTTTTCTCGTTTCGCGGCGGGAGTCGCGCTGCCGGTTTCCTGCCTCCGCAGCGAGAAAAGCTTCGGGGTCGGCGAGTTCCTCGATCTCGTTCCCCTCGGTTCCTGGTGCAGGGACGCGGGTCTGGACACCGTGCAGATCCTGCCGGTAAACGACACCGGTTTCCAGCCGTCTCCATACAGCGCCCTCAGCGCCTACGCCCTGCACCCGCTGTACCTGCGGCCCGACGCCCTGCCGGAACTGAAGTCCCCGGCCGCGGGGGCGAAATCCCTCCGCGGGGAAATCGAGAAGATGCGGGGCCGGCTCGAGGCCCGCCCCCGGATCAATTTCGACCGGGTTCTGGGGGCCAAGCTCGACCTTTTCAAACGCATCTACGGCCTGTCGGCCGAAGATATCGCCGGGGACGAAGCGCTTCACGCGTGGATGGAGCGGAATCCCTGGATACGGGCGTACGCCCTGTTCTGCAGTCTGAAGGAAGAGAACGGCGGCGAGTCGTGGGTCCGTTGGAAGAAGCTCGCCCGCCCGTCCGGAAAGGACATCGACAGGGAATGGGAAAATCCCGGCCGGAAGAAGGACCTTCTTTTCCACGCGTGGCTGCAGATGAGACTGGAAGAGCAGTTTCGCGAGGCGGCCGCGGAACTGGACGGGATGGGGGTCCTGCTGAAGGGAGACCTCCCGATCCTGATGAGCGAGGATTCCGCCGACGTCTGGGCCAACCCGGATTTTTTCCGGCGCGACCTCCGGGCGGGGGCCCCCCCGGACATGTTTTCCGTCACCGGCCAGAACTGGGGTTTTCCCGTTTACGACTGGGACGCGCTCCGCGGAAACGGATTCTCCTGGTGGAAGGAAAGGCTCCGCCGGGCGGACCTTTTCTATCACGCCTACCGGATCGATCACGTGCTCGGGTTTTTCCGGATATGGGCGGTACCGGAAAAGGAGACCTCCGGAGTCCTGGGATTTTACAAGCCGTCCCGGTTCATCATGCGCCGGGAATTCGAGGACAGGGGCTTCTCGGAAGGGAGGCTCCGCTGGCTCACCCTTCCCCACGTGGCGGGCGCGGACATCCGGGCCGTTTTCGGGGACGATGCGGACGGAATCGTGCGGGAGCTTTTCGACAGGCTCGGCGGGGAGGACCTTTTTCTTTTCAAGGAAAAAGTCGGGGAAGCCCTCATCGAAGGCCTTGCCCTGACGCCGGAGCGGCGAAACGCCCTCCTTTCCTGGTACAGGGACAGGGCCCTGATCGAAACGGCCCACGATTCCTACGCTCCCTCCTGGTACCGGGACGGTTCGAAGGCCTGCAAATCCCTCGGCGACGGGGAAAAGCGGATTTTCGGCGAAATCGTGGCCGAATATTACCGGGATTCGGAGGAAAGGTGGCGCCGCGAAGGCGGCGAGCTCCTCCGTTTCATGAAGGAATCCACCGAAATGCTGCCCTGTGCCGAGGACCTGGGCGTGGTTCCCGATTCGGTCCCCGCGGTGCTGGAAAATCTGGAAATCCTCGGCCTCCGGATTCCCCGGTGGGTGCGGCGGTACCGGGAACCGGGGGAGCCGTACATCCCGCCGAAGGAGTACCCGCTGCTCACCGTCTGCGCCGCCTCGGTCCACGACACGACGACCCTCCGGGAATGGTGGGAGCGCGAAGCGGACCGGGAAGGCTTCTGGCGCGCCCTCGGACTCCCCGGGACACCGTCTCCGGAATACTCGGAGGATACCGCCGAAAAGCTTTTCGCCGGCATTCTCCGGACCGGGTCCGTCCTCGCCATGTTTCAGCTCCAGGATTTTCTCGGCCTCGTGCCGGAGTTCCGGGCGGCGGACCCGGTGGAGGAAAGGATAAACGTTCCGGGAACGGTGGCCGACACGAACTGGTCGTACAGGACCCCGTTCAAAATCGAGGAATTCGGCGCGCATGAACCGCTGAAGAAAAAGATCCGCGCACTTCTGAAAGACCGGCACTCCCTGATTCCGCCCCGCCGCGTTTCGCGGCAATGAAAGGAGAAACCATGAAAAAGGCACCGGCATCCGTTTTCGGCATCACGCTTCAGGCCCTGGAGGGCTGCCCGGCAGACGGCCGGGAAATGCCTCTCCGCACGGGAGCCCCCAGGGAATTTCACATCTCCCGGGCGGTCCGGGAAAAATACGGTTTCGACGACGTTCTTTTTTCGATCAGCGGCAATGTCGTTTTCGCCGATTTCAACGCCGTGCGGGAGTTCGCCGCCCGGGTAAACCTGGCGAGGGACGCCGTCCGGCACCCGGAAAAGGCGCTGAAGGCGGGCCAGCTCAACGCCATGGGCCTCATCGACGAAATCCTGCATTACGTCGTCACCCTGTACCGGGAAAAGCACGGAAACAAGGTCTTCGCCGACGCCCTGCAATTCCTGAAAACGAAGATCAGCCTGGACAAGGTGCGTTCCACCCTGGAAACATTCGTGGAGGAATTCCCGCCCGCGGCGGTCCACCGCGGGGAAATCTCGGCGGCGGACTACCTGAAGGCCGCGACCGACGGGGCGGCGAACGAGGAGATAGTCCTGGAGGAGATGCTGCTTCTCTGGCTCGCGAACGACAATCCGGCTTTCGCTTCCTTCGGCGAATTTTTCGACGACACGGACCTCCGGGGAGGTACGTCCTACCTCAGGATGATCGGGGGCCTGAAGGATTTTTTCGCGGACAAACCGAAATTCGGGCCGGACAGCCAGATCCTGACCGAAATGCTGAAAGCGCCCTCTCTGGCGAGCCCGTATTCGCTCCCGGGCCAGCTGGATTTCATCCGGCGGCGCTGGGGCCTGCTGCTGGGACGCTTTCTCGAGCGTCTTCTGCGGAGCATGGACGTCATCCGGGAGGAGGAGAAGGCCCGCTGGGGTTTCGGGCCGGGACCGACGGAAGTCTACTCGTACACCGGCGCGGGTTACGCGGACGAGGAGTTCGAGCGCTTCAGTCCCGACCGGGACTGGATGCCGAAGGTCGTTCTGATCGCGAAAAGCGCCCTCGTCTGGCTCGACCAGCTTTCGCGGCGGTACGGCCGCCACATCGCGACGCTGGACGCCGTTCCCGACGAGGAGCTGGACCTCCTGGCCGGAAGGGGAATCACCGGTCTGTGGCTCATCGGCCTGTGGGAGAGATCCCGGGCTTCGAAAAGAATCAAGGAAAAGTGCGGCAATCCGGACGCGGTGGCTTCCGCCTATTCGCTGTACGATTACGAGGTGGCCGCGGAACTCGGAGGCTGGGGGTCCCTGGCGGACCTGCGGCGGAGGGCCTGGAAGCGGGGCATCCGACTCGCCAGCGACATGGTGCCGAACCACACCGGCATCGATTCCCGGTGGATGATCCAGCATCCGGACTGGTTCGTCCAGTCCTCCCATCCGCCCTTCCCGGGCTACACCTTCAACGGGGAAAACCTTTCGAACCACGCCGACGTGGGTCTGTTCCTGGAGGACCATTACTACGACCGGACCGACGCCGCCGTTGTTTTCAAGCGCGTCCACTGGCCCAGCGGCGACACCCGCTACATCTACCACGGCAACGACGGCACCAACATGCCGTGGAAC
>CAZGUL010000225.1:0-5559 GCA_964529055.1 uncultured Spirochaetaceae bacterium | reverse complement strand
TAGTGCCGCCGCGTTTTTGTGTCAACCAAAGGAGGATGTAGAAAATACAGCCGTATTCGGCTAATATGGAACGAGATGACGAAGTACGCCCGTATCCTGGAAAACTCATCCTTTCTCGCCTTGTGCCGGAAGCTCCGGGATCCGGCCGGTTTCGTGTTCGGCGGAAGGAAGCTCCGTCCCCTCACCCGGCAGGAGACGGACCTTCTGATCTCCCGGGGCTGCCATGCCCGGGACTGGACGGGCATCCGGGTCGTCGAGGATTTCGTGCCGGAGGGAATTTTCGGCTGCCTCTTTCTCGGCACCTGTGTTTTCGGCCGGTTCACGGGCGAAGACCTTGCGATCGGCGGCACGGCCCTGCCGCCGGGACTCCATCACAGCACTCTGCGCGACGCGGTTATCGGGGACGGAGCTCTCGTTCACCGCTGCGAACTGGTTTCGCGCTATGTCGTCGACGCCGAAGCGGCGGTCTGCGGTTCCCGGTTGTCCGGAGACGGTCTTCCCGGGGACGGAGGAAGGGCCTTCGGAAACGGAACATGGATCAATGCCGGCATCGAAACCGGCGGCAGGACGGTGCCGCTGTACGCGGACCTGGACGCCGATGTCGCCGAACGGTCGGCCCGTTCCGCTGCGTCAAGCGCCGATCGGCGGGAAATCGGGGAATTCCTCGCAGCATACACCGCGGAAACGGCCATCCCGACGGGGTACGTGGGCAGGAAAAGCCGCATCGTCGGTGCCGCCCTGGTGAAAAACGCTTTCATCGGACCAAACGCCCTGGTGGAAGGGGCGGCACGGATCGACGGCTGCACCATAATGGGCAGCGAAGAAGCCCCCGTTTTCGTCGGGGCAGGCTGCGTCCTGGACGGCTCGATCCTCCGGCCGGGATGCCATGCCGATTCCCAGGCCATTGTCGCGGGGTCATTTCTCGCCGAAGCGGTGCGGGCGGAGCGGCAGGCGAAGATAACGGAGAGCTACATCGGCCCCAACAGCGTCATCGGCGAAGGGGAAGTCACCGCGAGCTTCGTGGGTCCCTTCGTCGGGTTCCACCACCAGTCCCTCCTGATCGCGGCCTTCTGGCCCGGCGGCAGGGGAAACATCGGGCAGGGGGCGAACGTCGGGTCCAACCACAGCTCCCGGATGCCGGACGGCGAGATATGGCCGGCGGAAGGGATGTTCTTCGGTCTGGGCTGCAACATCAAATACCCGGCGGACTTCTCCTCGTCCCCCTACTCGATAATCGCGACCGGCGTGACCACCCTTCCGCAGAAGGTGGAATACCCCTTTTCGCTCATCGTCCAGCCCGACGAAACCCAGCCCGAAGCGCCCCCGGCCTTCAACCGGCTGATTCCCGCGTGGGTCCTGAGCGACAATTTCTACGCCGTCCGCCGCGGTGAAATGAAATTCGCCGCCCGCAACAAGGTCCCCGGCACGGCGTTCGATTCCGACCCCCTCGGGCCCGCGACGATGGAACTGATGGAAAACGCCGTCAGGATGCTCACCAGCGCAGGATCTCCCAAAAATGTATACCTTCCGGAAGACATGCCGGGTATCGGAAAAAATTTCCTTTTGGAAAAGGATCGGCAGAAGGCCGTCGAAACCTACAGGTTCTTCATCCGCTTTGCACGTCTGCGAAACGCGCTTGCAGGCTGCGGAAATCCCGGCTGGAAATCCCCCCCTGAGGAGAAATACCCGGACATCGTCGAAGAATACGCGGTCATGCTGGAAAAACTCTTCGCGATGACTCTGGATTCCCGTCGGAAGGACCATCTTCGCGGCGTCCGGATCATTCCCGACTACGCGGAAACCCACACGCCGCCCGAAAAAGACGCAGTCGTTCTGGCGACACGGGAAAAATTCGACCATGAAATCCGCCGGGTGCGGAAAGGCGCGGACCTGAAATGACCGCCCTCGAAACTTTGAAGAAGGAAGCCGTCCCCGTGAGGTTCGCGGCATTCTCCGCACTGGACCGGTTTTTCAGGATCTCCGATCCCCGAAACGGCGGTCCTCCGTCCCTGCATTTCCTCGTTTCCGCCGATATCATACGCCTTGCGAAGATTTTTCCCGACCTTCGCTACCCCGGCATCGAAGGCATAGACGCCGCCCTGTCGCGGGACGGAGAACCGGCCGCCTACTTCCGCTGCTCCGACCCCGATTTCGAGCGGGACCAGCAGGGCTCCTTCGACGCGCTGACCCTCCTGTACGACCCGTTCCGGGACTGCTTCCAGGACCCCCGGGGAATTTATCCCTCCCTCCGCGCCCCCGACCTCCGTCCCCCGATTGGCGCCGCGGACGGCTCGTGGATTCCCGCGGCAGCGGTGCTGGTATCCCGCTATGCGTACGCGCTGGGGTCCCCTCCGCCGGCCTGGAGGCTCGGGGCCCTGCCCGCCGAAAGCCAGAGGGACCTTCTGCTCCAGGTGATAACCGGAAAGAACGCGCCGGATGGGCTGAAACTGCTCCAGGAATCGGGTTTCCTCGCCGTCAACTGGCCGGAACTTGCCCTCATGCGGGACGTCACGCATTCGAAGGAATTCCATCCCGAAGGCGACGCGTGGGACCACACGCTGGAAACCTTCCGTTACCGCAAGAGCACGGACATCGCGGTTTCGCTGGCGCTGCTCCTGCACGACGCGGGAAAGCCCCACGCGGAGTCCCTGGAGGGACGGAGGTTCGACAAACACGCGGAAATCGGCACGGGCATCGCGGAAAAGTTCCTCCGGCGGCTGGAATTTCCTCCGTCCCTGATCCGGGACGTTCTGTTCCTGGTCAAAAACCACATGCTCCCGGGGGCGCTCAAGCTCCTGCCGGTCTACCGGGTCGAACGGGTCATGGAATCGGACCTCTTCCCCCAGCTGCTGGAAGTCTACCGCTGCGACCTGTCGTCCACTTTCCGCGGACCCGACGGCTACTACGAGGCCTGCAAGGTCTATCGGGCATATCTGAAACACAGCAAAAACCCGTTCCGCACGGCGGACGGTAAAAAAATCCAGCGCATGCGCGAGTACGTGGCGCGGTAAAGGAGCCTTTCATGCAGTACCGGCAATTCGGACGCACCGGCGTCATGGTTTCACCTCTGGTCCTGGGAACGATGAATTTCGGCGATCCGACGGGCAGGGAGGAATCCCTGGCCATCATGAAGCGCGCCATCGAGGCGGGCATCAATTTCATCGACACAGCAAACGTCTACAACAGGGGCGAAAGCGAGAAAATCGTCGGCGAAGGTCTCAAGGCGATGAAGTGCCGGGACGGAATTTTTCTCGCCACGAAATTCTACAACCCCATGAGCGACGATCCCAACGACCGTGGCGTTTCGCGCTTTCACATCATGAAGGAGTGCGAAAACTCGCTGCGGCGCCTCGGCACCGACCGCATCGATCTGTACCAGGCGCACCGGCCGGGTTTCTCCGTCCCCCAGGACGAAACCCTCCGCGCGCTGGACGACCTGGTCCGGCAGGGCAAGGTCCTCTACATCGGAACGACCACGTTCCCCGCCTGGAAACTGATGGAAGGCCTGGCCGTAAGCGAAAAGCTCGGGCTTCACCGCTACGTTTCCGAGCAGCCTCCGTACAACATCCTGGAAAGACGGGTGGAGAACGAGACTCTTCCGCTGGCGGCGGCCCAGGGGCTCGCGGTGATACCCTGGTCGCCCATCGCGGGCGGGCTCCTTTCGGGCAAGTACCCCGTGGACGGCTCGTCCCCCAAAGGCAGCCGGGGCGACGCGGGCCGGCAGATCTGGAAGGACAGGATTTCCCCTTCCGGCAGGGTCGCCGCCGCGAAAATCGCCGCCTACGCGGAGAGCCGCGGCTGGATTCCCGCGGAATTCGCCTTCGCGTGGGTCAAGGACCGGCCGGGGGTGACGGCGCCGATCACCGGTCCCCGGACCCCGGAGCACCTGGAACTCGCCTTGTCGGCCGTCGGGAAAAGCCTGACCGCGGAGGACACAGCCTTCTGCGACTCCATCGTGCCGCCGGGAACGTCCGTCGCGAATTTCTTCAATACTTCGGGGTGGATGAAGGGATAAGGAAAGTCCGCCGGCCGGATACAGCCCTACCCGAATTTCTCCAGCAGGAACTTTTTCAGGTCCTCCGCGGCGTTTCCCACGACGACGGAGGATTTCGGGAGCCGCAGGGATTCCTCGAGCCGGGGCGGAAGCGGGGGACGGAGGCCGGAGGCTTCCTCCACGACCTCCAGGAATTTCCCGGGGTGCGCGGTGGCGAGGGTCACGACGGGCCCTTTCCCGGCTCCCGAGGCCAGGAAACGCTCGGCGGCCCGGACGCCCAGAGCGGTGTGGGGATCCAGAAACATGCCCCGTTCCCTGTACACCCTGCGGATGGTTTCCCGGGTCTCGTCGTCGGTGACGAAAATCCCCTCGATGAGTCTCCGCATCTTTTCCCTGCTGCCGCCGAAAATCGACTCCAGCCGCTCGAAGTTGCTGGGGTCCCCCACGTCCATCGCGTTCGAAATCGTGGGGACCGACGGCCGGGGCGCGTAAATTCCGCTTTCCAGGTATTCGGGCACCACCTTGTTGACGTTCGTCGCCGCGATGAACCGCCGGACGGACAATCCCCATTGGCTTGCCATGACGCCCGCGGTGAGGTTGCCGAAGTTGCCGCTGGGCACGCAGAACACCGGTCCCTCCTTCCGCTCCGCCGCGGGCAGCCGGACGGCGGCATAGATGTAATAGAAGGCCTGGGGAATCAGGCGGCCCAGATTGATGGAGTTCGCGCTGGTAAGGCCGAGCCGGTCGTTGAGGGGACGGTCGACGAAAGCCGCCTTTACCATCCTCTGGCAGTCGTCGAAGGAGCCCTTCACTTCCAGCGCCGTGATGTTGCCTCCCAGGGTCGTGAGCTGCTTTTCCTGCAGGGGGCTCACCCGCCCCGAGGGATACAGGATGACGACTTCGATGTTTTCCCGGTTGTGGAAAGCCCGTGCCACGGCGCTGCCGGTGTCACCGGAGGTGGCGGTGAGAATGACGGCCCGGGACGCCTCCCGGGTGAGAAATTCCTCCATGACCGCCGCGAGAAAGGACGCGCCGAAATCCTTGAACGCGCACGACGGGCCGTGAAAGAGCTCCAGAATCCGGATATCCCCGGTCAGCGGCACCAGGGCGGGATCGAAGGTGAAAGCCCGGCGGGCGACGCGGTCCGCCGCCTCCGCAGGCAGCTCGGGCGCGAACAGGGCCGCGGCGACGGCCGAGCCGATATCCGCTGTGGAGGCGCCGGCATCAAAACCGGCGATGAGCTTTCCCAGGTCCGGCACGCTGGTCGGCTGGTACAGGCCCCCGTCGGGGGCGAGCCCTGCGAATACGGCCTCCCGGAAGGAAACCTCCGTCCCCGGATTGCGGGTGCTCGCGAATTTCATGCCCTTTCCTCCCATTTCACTTCCTCCGTCCCCCGCCGTTCCCGAAAAAGGCACGGTGCACGGTGGCGAGAGCCTCCTCCCGGGCCTTTCCCTCGATGACGAACGATATGTTCCGCTCGGAGGAGCCCTGCGCGATCGCCAGCACGTTGATCTTTCTTTCCCCCAGGGCGCTGAAGAGCCGTCCGGAAATACCGGGGGTACCCC
>CAZGUL010000224.1:0-5581 GCA_964529055.1 uncultured Spirochaetaceae bacterium | reverse complement strand
ATCAATCATGTCGTTCTGGTCGGGCGCCTCACCCGGGACGCCGCCCTCAAGTTCACCGGTTCGGGACTCGCGATCTGCGAGTTTTCCATCGCCATCAACCGGCGGGTGAAAAACGGTGACACGTGGACCGACGAGGCCCATTTCTTCGATATCACCCTGTTCGGCAAGCAGGGCGAAGCCGTATCCCAGTACATGACAAAAGGCACGCAGGTTGCCGTGGAAGGGGAACTGAGGCTCGACCGCTGGGAACAGGACGGCCAGAAGCGCAGCAAGATAAAGATCGTCGCGAACAATCTGCAGCTCCTCGGCGGAAGAGGCTCCGGCGGAGGCGACCGCGCGCCCCGCGGAGGCGACTCCGGCGAAGGGCAGGCCCCCCGGGACCCGGGCGGGGCCGCGCGGGAGTTCGAAGACGATATTCCATTTTAGTGTAAAGAATTCGGAGGAAATATGGCTGATGAATATACCGAGAAGGAAGAAGTAGAAGTTACCGAACCCACGGAAACACCGGAGTTCGACGGCGGGGACGACCGCGCCGGAGGCGACCGGGGCCGCGGCGGACGTCCGGGCGGACGGGGCGGAAAAGTCTTCTTCAAGAAAAAGGTCTGCAGGTTCTGCACCCAGAAACTGAAAGCCGACTACAAGGTCCCCGAGGCGCTCCGGCGCTTCACGACCGACCGCGGCAAGCTGCTGCCCCGGCGCATAACAGGGACCTGCGCCAAACACCAGAGGGCCCTCACCGTGGAAGTGAAAAAGGCCCGGTGCCTCGCGCTTCTTCCCTTCGTGGAGAAATAGCTGGGGTCCATGGATTCGGGGAAAAAAGGTCTCGGTGAAATCGCTCTGTACGCCGTTCTGGCGGCGGTATTTTACCGGGTCAGCCTTTTCCTGCTGATCTTTGTCATACCGCTGACGGTCCTGTATCGTCGGCGCGGTTTCAAACCGGGGCTTCTGGGTTCGGCCGCGGCTTTCGCGGGCATCGCCGGGATGAAACTCTACGAGATGCTGTCCCTGGAAGGCGCTGTTCCGCGGTTCGATCTTTTCGGACTGGACCTGATCATGCCGCTGACCTTCGTTCTGGGACTCGCCCTCGTCGAGTTTCCGCCGCTGTTCCGGCTGCGGCTGCATCAGAGGTTCGCGGTGGCTGCGGTCCTTGCGTCGGTCTTCAGCGTTCCGCTCCTGCTGTTCGTCGTTTCCAGCCCGGAGTTCGACGAAATCCTCCGCGCCCAGGTGCAGGGGATGGTCCGGTCGTTTACCGAAGGAGGCGCTTCCTCGGATGTGCCTTTCACCGGGACCGAACAGATCGTCAGGCTTTCCCGGTACTGGTTCCTGAACACCTTCGCCGCGGGGTATTTCATCACCCTTGCCGCGAACTGGGTCATCGGGGCGCGGCTGGCCCGGCGCATCGCCGGAGAAGAGGGCGAGTTTCCGGCCTTCACCCGGTTCCGCCTGGACGAAAGGCTGGTCTGGCCGTTTCTTCTGGGCTGGGCGGTGGTTTTCGCCTCCCTGTTCCGGGACCTGGGGGTCGTCAGGGTGATAGCCTGGAACTGCGCCTTGATTGTGACCGTCTTGTACGGCTGCCAGGGCGTGGGGATCATCAAAACCCTCACGGCGGAGGCTAGCCGGGGAACGCGGCTCATGGTGACGGTCATGCTTGTCACCTTTGTTTTCGTTCCCGGGATAAATGTGCTGGTGCTTGCCGGAGTTCCGCTCCTCGGGGTGTCGGAGCTCTGGATACATTACAGAAACAAGGAAAGGAGATAATCCTATGCATACGAAAGTCATTCTCGTGCAGGACGTCAAGAACCTGGGAGAGGAAGGGGACATCAAGGAAGTGGCCCGCGGGTACGCCCGGAATTTTCTTTTCCCGAAGAATCTCGTCGTCTCCCACACCAAAGGAAACCTGGCGATGCTCGAAGCCCGCAGGGCGGTCATCGAAAAGCGCAAGGAAGAAAAACGCAGCCACGCTCTGGGAGTCAAGGAACAGATCGAGGCGACCCCGGTCAGGATCATAATGCCCATGGGAGATAACGGCAGGCTCTTCGGTTCCGTGACCAACGCGACGATCGCGGACGAGCTGCAGAAAGCCGGAATCATCGTGGAGCGGAAAAAGATCGAGGTCCCCGACCACACCATAAAGGCCCAGGGAAACTACAAGGTCAAGATCCGCCTGTACGACAATCAGGAAGCCATCCTGTCCGTCGCCGTCAATCCGAAGGAAAACGAGGAAAAACCCGCCGCCGAGGCCCCCGCAGAAAGCGCGACCTGACAGCCGGACTGCCATGACACCCGGCGATCTGAAGGACAGAATTCCGCCCCACAACGATGAAGCCGAAAAGGCCACGTTGGGGGCGCTTCTTCTGTCGTCCGACACGGAAGCGCTTTCCACGGTCCTTCAGTACATCCGGGAAGAAGATTTTTACAAAAACGCCCATCGCAGAATTTTTCACTCCATCGTCAGTCTTTTCGAACGCGGCGAATCGGTGGACCTCATAACGCTGGTTTCCGAACTCAAATCCCAGGGCGACCTGGAAGGGGTCGGGGGAGCGGCGTACATTTCGTCGCTGACATCGGCCGTCCCCTCCGCGGCGAACGTCGAGTATTACGCCAAACTCGTACAGGAAACGAGCATACGCCGCCGGCTCATCCGGATTTCCGCCGAAATCACCCAGGACGCCTACGATGCGGGAAACGATTCCCGTCTCACGGTCGAGGAAGCGGAGCGAAAAATCTTCGAAATCACCGACAAACAGCAGACCGGCGCCTTCGTCCGGGCGCGGGAAATCATCGGAAAAACAATCGAGGCCATAGAGCGGCTGTACCACACCCAGGACAGCTACACCGGCATCCCCAGCGGTTTTCCCGATCTTGACAACATGCTGAGCGGCTTCCAGAATTCCGAATTCATCGTCATCGGCGCGCGGCCGTCGGTGGGAAAGACCGCCCTCGCCATGTCCATGGCGGCGAACATCTCGATCCGGCAGAACCGGCCGGTGGGTTTCTTCACGCTGGAAATGGCGCGGATGGCGCTGATGCAGCGTCTGGTGGCCAGCGAGGCGCGGATAGGCTCCCATGTCATCCGGACGGGGATGCTGAAGCCGGTGGACTTCAACAACCTTACGACGGCCGCGGGACTCATCTACGACGCGCCGCTGTACATCAGCGACAGCCCGAACATGAAGCTCCTGGACCTCAGGGCACAGGCGCGCAGGATGCGGAGCCATCACAAGGTCGAGATAATATTCATCGATTACCTCACCCTGGTCCAGGCGGAAAACCAGGAGCTCCCGCGCCACGAGCAGATCGCCGAGATAAGCAGATCCCTGAAGGCCCTTGCGCGGGAGCTCGACATCCCGGTGGTGGCCCTTTCACAGGTCCGCAGGGAAACCGAAGGCAAAACGCCTACCCTCGCCGACATCCGGGAATCCGGTTCCATCGAGCAGGACGCGGACGTGGTCATGTTTCTGCACCGGGAACGGGGCACGGAGAGGGAAAACATGGACATCCAGTCCCAGATCGAGACCCAGCTCGTGGTCGCGAAGCAGAGGAACGGGCCGGTGGGCACCATCAAAATCGCGTTCATTCCCCAGTACACCCGGTTCGAATCACTGGCGGAGAACGTCAGAATCTAAGGAGGCCGTTTGTGGGAATTCGTGACGACTACGATTTTGAAACCCTGGTGAACGAAGCCGAGCGTTTCGTCGTCGAAGAAATGGAGCGTCAGCTCGGTTCCTCCGGGAACGCCGGCATGTGCCGCTGCGAGGAATGCATTCTCGACATCGCGGCCTTCGCCCTGAATTCGGTCAAGCCCGTATACCGGGTGTCGCTGTTAGGCAGTCTGTACGCCGGATCGCGGGACCAGGGCGCCTACGGCGAGGAAATCCGTGCCGCCGTGAGCAAAGCCATCGCGAAGGTCAGGGCCAACCCGTCTCACGGCTGAACCCCCGGGATCAGGCGAAGACCCGAAAACTCTTCATCCGAAAGAAGAACGCCGTTCCGCTGCGCGGTGAGGGGAATCCCTTCCCCCGGACCGTGGGACGCCAGGAAAGTGCCGTCAGGGGCGACGGCAATCCAGTTGCCGTCGTCCAGCAGAAAGAGCGTTCCCGCGGGGCGGCCGGATTTCTTGTCCCACGCCGAGACGGAACCGTCCGCGTTGATCGTGAAAAGAAGCGTTCCCCGGTCGCGGATGAAAACGGGCAGCCCGTTGGCGGCCTCGAAATTCGTCCACCGGGAGCCGTCCCATTTCCGTAAAGTGTTTCCCAGAGTCGTGTACAGATCCGACGTCGCTGAATCGACATGGATGTCCGCGTCGATGTCCGCCGATGCCGCCACGGCGATTTCCGCCGCGTTCCCCGGCCTGTCCAGGTCGGCCGAGTAAAGTTTCGTGACCGTCGTGCCGTCCGCCTCGTTTGCGAGCCCCGCATAGTAAATGCGGTTTTCCCCCGGATCATGTTCGAGGGCGAAAACCAGGAACGCCGGTGGAGCGTCCACGGAGACGGTCTCGCCGGTCCCCGCGTTGATCGACACCAGCGGAGAGGAAAATACCCCGGTGCGGCTTTTTCCCGCCAGAATGTAACGGTTTCCCAGCGGGACCATGGTGTGAATTCCCCACGCGGGATACTCATAAGATGTCCGCATTCCTGAGGTTTCGATTTTCCTGATCGATCCGTTCCTTTCCAGGCAGTACAGGACCCCCCCTTCCTCCCGGACCAGGGACAGGGGCAGGGTGAAGGAGTCGAAACGGGAGAGGACTTCGCCGGTGTCGAAATCGATCCTTGCGATTCTCCCGGGTTTTTCGGCGTCCCTGAGCCAGAGGTAATAGCCGCCGTCACCGCTTTTCAGGATGCCCGCGGGGGCGCCAAAGGGATTCGCCGCGGTCGAGACGGAGAGGTCCGCCTCCCTGAAATCTTCCTTCCGGGAGGCGGAGAAAAAACGCGAAGTAAAGGAAACGATCCCGTCCTTCGTCACGAGACGCAGAACCCCGTCCTCCCCGAGGAGGTCCGTGACCGGCCTTATCCGGTTCCGGCCCGCGGTGCGGAACGGACGATGGTCCCCGTCCAGGATGCCGACGGACCCGTCCCGATGGGCCGTGAATATCCTTTCGCCGGCGAAAAGGAGGTCGGCGGAACCGTTCGGGACCGTTCTCCCCTGATCGCCCGTTCTGAAAAGGAGGCCCCGGGAAAGACCCGCTCCGGGGGCCTCGAAGCCCCAGGTCTGCAAAAAGGTCGCTCCGTCCCGGGCCGCGAGGGTGGCCAGCCTGCCGCCGGGGCCGACGGCGATCCTGTAGACTCCTTCCTCCTTCGCAGACGCGGTCACCGCGCCGGTCACGATGTCGACGACGACGAATTCGCTCCCGAGGGTCCCGGCGGCATACCGGGTGTTGTAAGCGGTAAGGTTTTTCAGCTCCGGTACGCTGCGGACAGTCTGTTTCTGTCTGCCCGGTTTGAGGTCCCAGTAGATGAAGGTCCCGGAGGACGGCGTATAACTCACCAGCGTGTTCTCGCTGGAGGAAACCATCAGGAAGGAAACGATGCCGAACCCGTCCTGCAGATAGGACAGCCTTCCGCCGTCGTCGGGGTCGAAGAAG
>CAZGUL010000223.1:524-5587 GCA_964529055.1 uncultured Spirochaetaceae bacterium | reverse complement strand
GGAACCCATCTTTATTTTATAGCCCCGGTCCGTCAGGAACTTCTTGCCTTCCTCGACGATGTCCTGGGGGATTAGAACGGTGAAACTCA
Source organism: uncultured Spirochaetaceae bacterium (assembly GCA_964529055.1). Classification (GTDB taxonomy): domain Bacteria; phylum Spirochaetota; class Spirochaetia; order DTKZ01; family DTKZ01; genus JAKQWJ01. Next base: position 5,498 of record CAZGUL010000223.1, on the reverse strand, counting down.
TGATCTCCTCCTGGGGGCTATTTTTTCAGTTTCGCGATGCCTTCCCGGGCCGCGGTCATCATCATGGTGACGTCGTTGGACCACAGGTTCAGGCTCATTCCCTTCGCGATCCACGGCTGGAGGGCGTCGGCGTTCATCAGGTGGATTCCCGAATACTTGCCCGCTTTTTTCGCCGCGGCGATGATCTTGTCCATCGCCTCCAGGAACTTGGGATGATCGGTCTGGCCCATGATTCCCATGGTCTGCGTCAGGTCGTTCGGACCGACGAACAGCGCGTCGATGCCGTCCAGGGCCATCAGCTCTTCCACGATGGCGACCCCCGCCGGCGACTCGATCTGGGTCATCAGGATGCCGTCCTCGTTCTGCTGCTTCATGTATTCCGGTGCCGGGGGCGTTTTTTCCCAGCCCGTGTGGGCCCGCAGCAGCGAAACGCCCCGGTTTCCCATGGGAGCGTACTTGGAATACGCTATGAGGTCCTTCGCGGTCTGGACCGATTCCACGGAGGGAACGAGGATGCCCGCGGCGCCCATCTCCATGGCCTTCAGCACGATCTCGCGGCGCACCTCGGGGATACGGATCATCGGCGCGATTCCGCACTCCCGGCCCATGGCGAAGAGGCCGGCGATCTGGCTGTAATCGAACGGTCCGTGCTCGCAGTCGACGATGAAGAGGTCGAAACCGACCACCTTGAGCATCTTGACGACTTCCGGATTGTCGAAAACCGTGATCATGGTTCCCAGGATTTTCTCGCCGTTTTTCAGGCGTGTTTTCAGGTTGCTTTTCATGAGTTCCTCCCGAATTGGCTATTTAATGCTGTGTCCATTATGAATCAATTATCCCGACGAGTCCATAACCGGCGGGAATTTACGGGTCGTCGGAACGCACCTCGAGGACGAACGTTTTCAGGTACCGGCCCTCCGGGAACGGCAGGAGGGTCGTATGGTCCGCCGGCTGGCCCAGAAAACCCAGAACCCGGGCCCGGCGGCCCGCCCGGCCCGCGGCGACCCGGATGATGTCCAGGAAATCCTCGGCGGAAAGGGCCCCCGAGCAGGAGCTTGTCATCAGCACCCCGCCGGGCCCGAGGACCTCGAAACAGAGCCGCGCCAGGCGGGAATAGGCCGTTTTCGCCGCGTCCAGCCGGGAAGCCGATTTCGCGAAGGCCGGCGGGTCGCAGACCAGGAGCCCGCCCGCCAGCCGGCGGCGAAGGGATTCCTTTTCGGCTTCCAGGAAATCGAAAACGTCCGCCTCCAGGAATTCGGAGGCCGGATCATCGCCGAAACCGTTCGCCGCGAAAATCCGCCGTCCCGTTTCCAGGGCCGGCCCGGAAGAATCGACGTTCAGGACCGATTCGGCCCCCCCCGCCATGGCGGAAAGGCCGAACGCGCAGGAGTAGCCGAACAGGTTGACAGTCCGCCGGCCCCGCGCGAGCCGCCCGGCTTCCCCCCGGGCCTCCCGCTGGTCGAGAAAAAAGCCCGTCTTCTGTCCCCGGAGGACGTCGGCGAGCATGGCGAGCCCGCGGGCCCCCCCCGCCCCGCGGCCCCGCACCCCTCCTTGGTCAACCGCGGGGGGTGCCGGCGGCTGTTTCCCCTGCCCCCGGGACTCCACGTCGGACCTTTCCACGACAGCCTTCGCGCGGACCGCTCCCGCCGGGTCCCGGAGGGCGTCGACTATCGCCTGCCTGTACGGTTCCATTCCCGCAGTGCTGATCTGGAAAACTGCGGTCCCGGCGTACATGTCCACCACGAGGCCGGGAAGGCGGTCCGCGTCGCCGTGGACCAGGCGGAAACCGTCGGTCTCCGGCGGAAGAAACGGAATCTTTTCCGCCAGGAGCCCCGCGAAACGACGGGCGAAAAAGGCGTCGTCGGGCCTTTCCCGCCGGCGGGACAGCATTCTCACCCGGATCGTGTTGCCCGGGTGGAAGGTCCCGACTCCCAGGAAACCGCCGGCGCCGGAATACACGTCCACCAGCCCCCCGGCCGGGCAGGGATCGGCCCGTTGAACGCCGTTGGAGAAAATCCACGGGTGCCCCGCGAGCACCGGAAATTCCCTGCCGTTTCTTATCACCACGCGGGGGTTTTCGTCGGACATACGGGTCGAGATTACCAGAAAAGGCTCCTTCTGTCTTCCTCGGGCGTGCAGAACGGGCCCCGTTCTGCCGATACTGGAATCGGATATATGAGTTTACGGGTCCACAAACAGAGCATCATCCTTTTCAGCCTCGCGGCCTTCATCATCCTTCTGGTGCTGGCGAACATCGTATTTATCTACATCGAAACCCGGCGCATGGAAAACGACGGCAACATCATCAACGAGACCGGTGTCATCCGCGGCACCATCCAGAGGATCGCGAAGAAGGAACTGGCCGGCAATCCCGCGGACGAGGAAATCGGCAGGGTGGAGGGGATCTTCCGGAATTTCATGTCCGACGCGCCGGGCTTCGGCCTGACGGGCATCAGCAGGGAGCTGGAAATCACCCTGAAAAGCCTCCACGCGTCCTGGCGGAATTTCCAGGAAATGATCCGGGAACACCGCATCGCGCCGTCGGAACGGAACAGGCTCCGGCTTTTCAACGAGAGCGAAATGATGTGGGACAGGGCGGACAGGACCGTGTTTCTGGCCCAGAACTATTCGGAACAGAAGCTGCGTTTCTTCCGCCTGGTATTCGTGGTGTTCGGGATCAACCTGGCCGCCCTGTTCCTCGTCGTCTGGGTGGTGAGGTATCACGTCGCGGGGAAGCTGGAGCATTACGCCCACTTCGACGTCCTGACCGGCGCGTACAACAAGAACACCTTCAACGACCTCATCGAGCGGGAAATCGAAAGAAGCAGGAGAAGCGGCAATCCCCTCTGCATAATCACCATCGATCTGGACCACTTCAAGGAGATCAACGACACCCACGGCCACAAAACCGGCGACAAGGTGCTCCAGAACGTCGCGAAGATCGTGAAGAAGCAGATCCGCCTCTACGATCTTTTCTGCCGGACCGGCGGCGAGGAATTCGCGGTGCTGCTGGCGAACGCGGACCTGAACCAGGCGTCGCTTTCCGCGGAGAGGATCCGTTCGGCCGTCGCCGAGTCCCCGTTCGCCCCGAAGATCACCGCGAGCCTGGGAATCGCCCAGTACGACGTGAGGGAAAATTCGGAGGAGTTTTTCGCCCGCGCCGACCGCGCCCTGTACGCGGCGAAGCAGGCGGGGCGGAACCGGGTGCGCGCCGGCTGATTGAATGACGAAGCACATCACAGGAGAAGAAAATGCCTGCAAGAAAAGATATTTCAAAGGTGCTGATAATAGGATCGGGGCCGATAATAATCGGCCAGGCGGGGGAGTTCGACTACTCCGGATCGCAGGCGTGCAAGGCGCTCAAGAGTCTCGGTTATAAGATCGTTCTCGTAAACTCCAACCCCGCGACAATCATGACCGACCCTGAATACGCGGATTCCACGTACATAGAGCCTCTGAATGTCCGGACACTCGAGAAGATTATCGAAAAGGAAAGACCCGACGCCATCCTTCCCAATCTGGGCGGGCAGACGGGGCTCAACCTGACCTCCTCCCTCCATGAGGAGGGAGTGCTCGATAAATACAAGGTGGAGATAATCGGCGTTCAGGCCGAAGCGATAAAGAAAGGGGAAGACAGGATCGCCTTCAAGCAGACGATGGACTCGATCGGGGTGCTCATGCCGGCGAGCAGGCCCGCCCACACTCTCGAAGAGGCCGAGGCGATCGCGGAAGAGCTGGGGTTTCCCCTCGTGATACGGCCCGCCTACACCATGGGAGGCACGGGAGGCGGCCATGTCTACAACATCGACGAACTCAGGATCATAGCCCGGCGGGGGCTCAACGCGAGCCGGGTCCGCCAGATACTGGTCGAGGAATCCGTGACAGGCTGGGAAGAACTCGAACTCGAGGTCGTTCGGGACGCGAAAGGAAGGAAGATCACCGTCTGTTTCATAGAAAACGTGGACCCCATGGGAGTGCATACGGGCGATTCCTTCTGCACCGCCCCGATGCTCACCATATCGCGGGAAGTGCAGGACCGCCTCCGGCAACACGCCTACGACATAGTCGACGCGATCGGGGTGATCGGCGGCACCAATGTGCAGTTCGCCCACAACCCGACGGACGGAAGGATAGTCGTCATCGAGATCAACCCCAGGACCTCCCGCTCCTCGGCCCTTGCCAGCAAGGCGACCGGCTTTCCCATCGCCCTTGTCTCCGCAATGCTCGCGTGCGGCCTCACGCTGGATGAAATCCCGTACTGGAGGGACGGAACGCTCGACAAGTACACCCCCTCCGGCGACTACGTGGTGGTGAAGTTCGCGCGCTGGGCCTTCGAGAAATTCAAGGGAATAAAGGACAGGCTCGGCACCCAGATGAGGGCGGTCGGCGAGGTGATGAGCATAGGCAAAAACTACAAGGAAGCGTTCCAGAAAGCCGTCCGCAGCCTCGAGAACGGCCGGTACGGACTCGGCTTCGCGAAGGACTTCAACAGGAGAACGCTCGAGGAACTGCTCGCAATGCTGTCGGAACCTTCCAGCGAGAGACACTTCATAATGTACGAGGCGATACGGAAGGGCGCGGACCTCGACGAGATACACAGGAGAACATTCGTCAAGCACTGGTTCCTGAACCAGATGGCGGAGCTCGTGGCGCTCGAGGAAAAGATCCTTTCCCACAGGGGCGGGGAGGTTCCCGCGGAACTTTTAAAGCAGGCGAAGCTCGACGGCTTCTCGGACAGATACCTCGCGGGGCTTTTGAACCTCCCGGAGACGAAAATCCGCGAAATGAGGATCGCTGCGGGGGCGCGTAAAGCCTGGAATGAAATCCCCGTCAGCGGAGTCGGGAACGCGGCCTATTATTACTCGACCTACAACGCTCCGGATACAACGAAAACCTCCGGCAGGAAAAAGGCAATCGTGCTGGGAGGCGGCCCCTACAGAATCGGGCAGGGCATCGAGTTCGACTACTGCTGCG
>CAZGUL010000223.1:0-514 GCA_964529055.1 uncultured Spirochaetaceae bacterium | reverse complement strand
CGTCCACGCGGTTTTCACGCTCAAGGCGGCCGGATACGAAACCATAATGATCAACTGCAATCCCGAAACGGTGTCCACGGACTATGACACATCCGACAAGCTTTACTTCGAGCCGTTGACGGTCGAGGATGTCCTTTCGATATATGAAAAAGAAAAGCCGGAAGGTGTTCTCATCCAGTTCGGCGGGCAGACTCCGCTCAACCTCGCGAAAGAACTCGAGGATGCGGGAGTGAAGATACTCGGCACATCGCCCGAGACGATCGATCTTGCCGAGGACAGGGAGCGTTTCCGTGACATCATGAACGAACTCGGCATCCCCATGCCCGAGTCGGGAATCGCCCGGAGCGCGGAAGAGGCCATCGCGATCGCGGACGAAATCGGATACCCCGTAATCGTGCGGCCGTCCTATGTCCTCGGCGGCAGGGGAATGGAAACTGTCTTCGACGAGAAAACGCTTCGCCACTACATAGAACAGGCGGAAGAGATAAGCCCGAAAAAGCCCATCCTCGTCGAC
>CAZGUL010000222.1:2942-5596 GCA_964529055.1 uncultured Spirochaetaceae bacterium | reverse complement strand
CCGGGGACGCTACGAGGAGCCCGCCGCCCCGGCGGTTCTCCGCGTCGCGGCCCTGAAGGGGCCCACGGGCCTGGGGATGATAAAACTTTTCCGGGACCCGCCGGAACTCGGCGCGGGCGTTTCCGCCGACTTCGCCGCCTACGGTTCCCCCGACGTCCTCCTTCCCCGTCTCTTGACGGGCGAAGTCGACATCGCGGCGCTCCCGACGAACCTGGCCGCGAACCTGTACAACCGTGGGGCCCCGTACCGGCTGGTCGCCGTCATCGGCAACGGCGTCCTGTACCTGGTCACCACCGATCCGGCGGCGGTTTCCCTGGAATCCTTCCGCGGCCGGGTTCTGCAGAACGTCGCGAAGGGTTCGACCCCGGAATTCATCGTCCGGCATCTTCTGGAACGGAAGGGCCTGGCGGGGGATGTAAACGTCCAGTTCAAGTACGGCACCGTCGAGCTCGCCGGGACGATCGTCGCGGGCAGGGAAACCTCGGGAATCCTCCCGGAGCCCTTTGCGACGAAGGCCCTGCTCGCCGCCCCGGGGGACCGGATCGCCGTGGACATCCAGAAGGAGTGGGCGGCGATGCACCCCGGGCTCCCGGCGTATCCGATGACGGCACTTGTCGTGAAGAAATCCCTCATCGAATCCCGGCCCGGCGCGGTGCGGAGCTTTCTCGAGGAATACCGGAAATCCCAGGAATGGGTCCTCCGCGATCCCGCCTCCGCCGGGGAGCTCGCGGAAAAGCTCGCGTTCGGCATCACGAAGGCCGAAGCGGCCGACGCCGTTCCCCGCTGCGGCCTCGCCTTCGTTCCCGCGCGGGAAGCCCGGCCGTCGGTGGAAGGGTTCCTGTCGGTTTTCCTGAAATTCGCCCCCGAGGCTGTCGGCGGAAAACTTCCCGATGAAGGTTTCTACGCCGCGCCTTAAATCCGCCTGCGTCGGCGCCGCTTCCCTGGCGGTGTTTCTGCTGGCCTGGAAGGCCGCGTCCCTGCTGATGGGAAGTTCGATCATCCTGCCGTCGCCGGAGGAGACCCTCGTGGAGGCCCTGCGCCTGACGGCGGGACGGGATTTCTGGCTCTCCCTCGGGGCTACCCTCCTGCGGGGAACGGCGGGATTCGCCGTGTCCTTCGCGGCGGGCCTCCTCCTCGGCTATCCCGCGGGACGGTATCCCCTGTTCCTGCGCTTTCTGAAGCCGTACCTGACGGTCATCCACTCAACCCCCGTGCTTGCCATCATCCTGATCGCCCTGGTCTGGTTCCCCACCGAATTCGTTCCCGTTTTCGTCGCGTTCCTGATGGCTTTTCCGGTCATCATCGGTAACGTGGTCCAGGGAATCACCTCCGTCGACGAGGGCCTGGTAGCCATGGCCCGGGTTTACCGGGTCGGCCGGCGGAAAAGGATTCTCGGACTGTATCTGCCGTCGATCCTGCCGTTTCTCGCATCCGGGGCGTCGGCCGCCCTGGGCCTGTCATGGCGGGTCGTGGTGGCGGCGGAGGTCCTGAGCCAGCCGGCCTTCGGCATCGGCACGGGGCTTCAGGACGCCAAGATCCGGCTGGAAACGCCCCGCGTCTTCGCGTGGACCGCCGCGGCCCTGCTGGTGAGCTGGCTCACCGACCGGGTCTTTTCCCGGCTGGTGAAGCGCCTGCGGAAAGGACGGCGTTCATGAGTCTCGTTCTCGATGGGGTCGCGAAATCCTTCCCCGACGCCGCGGTTTTCCGGGATTTTTCCGCCTCCTTTCCCGCGGGAAAGGTCAGCGTTCTCCTGGGTCCTTCCGGCAGCGGCAAGACGACGATCCTGAACCTGCTGTCCGGGCTGCTGGAGCCGGACGCGGGGACGGTGAGCCTGGAAGGCCGTTCACCCGGAGAGGCGCGGGTGAGCTATCTTTTCCAGGATCCCCGCCTCCTGCCGTGGATGACGGTGGAAAAAAACCTGGAGTTCGTTCTCCCCGACGGAATGCCGCGGAACCGGAAGCGGGAGCTCATCGAGGCCCGCCTCGCCGAGGTGTCCCTCCTCGATGCGGCCCGCAAGTACCCGGCGGAACTTTCCGGAGGCATGGCGCGGAGGGCCGCGATGGCGCGGGCCTTCATTTTCGAATCCGAGGCCCTGCTGATGGACGAACCCTTCCAGGGCCTGGACCTTCCGCTGAAGCTGTCCCTGATCCGGACCTTCGAGGCGGCCCTGGGGGGAAACCCGAAAACGGTGCTGTTCGTCACCCACGACATGGAGGAGGCCCTCCTGCTGGGGGACGAAATTTTCGTTCTGTCCAGGCCTCCCGCCCGCGTACGCCTGCGCCTGCCGCATCCTGTTCCTCGCGGCGAACGTTTTCCGGGGCACGAAGGCTTTCCCGCCCTGGAGCGGGAGCTGTTCGAGGCCCTCGGCTCGTGATACTATGAACCGACATCACCAGGAGGAGACAAAATGAAAGCTTTGGTCATGAAGAAACCCGGCGAGATGGCCGTCGAGGAAAGGGCGAAGCCCGTTCCGGGGGAAGGCGAGGTCCTGCTGAAAGTCCTGCGGGTCGGCGTCTGCGGCTCGGACCTGCACGCGTTCAAGGGCATCATGCCCTTTCTGACCTATCCCCGTGTCGTAGGCCACGAACTCGCCGTGGAAGTCGCGGAAATTCCCGCTTCGGCGAAGGCCGCGGCGAAGGGTTACAAGGAAGGCG
>CAZGUL010000222.1:0-2932 GCA_964529055.1 uncultured Spirochaetaceae bacterium | reverse complement strand
AGGCGACAAGGTCGCGGTTCTGCCGTATCTTGCCTGCGGAAAGTGCATCGCCTGCCGCAACGGAAAACCGAACTGCTGCGTCAACATCAAGGTCCTGGGCGTCCACACCGAGGGCGGCATGCAGGAGTACATCGCGGTCCCCGCCGCGTACGTCGTGCCGGCCGGAAAAGTGGCCCTGGAAGACCTTCCGGTGGTGGAATGCTTTTCCATCGGCTTCCACAGCGTTCGCCGGGCGGAACCCAGGGCCGGAGATGCCGCCCTTGTCGTCGGCGCGGGTCCCATCGGCCTGGGAGTCATCCACGGACTCAAGGAGAAGGGCGCCCGGGTCATCGTGATGGACATCAACGACAAGAGGCTCGCGTACGCGAAGGAAGTCGCAAAGGCGGACCACATCGTCAATTCGAAGAACACGGACCCCGACAAGGCCCTCGCGGATCTCACGAACGGGGAGAACGCCCCGGTGGTCATCGACGCCACGGGCGTCGCGGCGTCCATGATGAAGTCCTTCGATTTCGTCTGCCAGGGCGGCAAACTTGTGTTCGCCGGCCTCATCACCGCGGACATCAGTTTCGCCGACGCGCTCTTTCACCGGAAGGAGATGACCCTGCTGGCCAGCAGGAACGCCACCTATGAGGATTTCCGGAACGTCATCGCGGGCCTGGAGAGCGGAAGGATCGACACGAGGGGATTCGTAACCCACACCGTTTCCCTGGAAAAGGCCGCGTCTGATTTTTCGTCGTGGATCAAACCGGAAACGGGGGTCATCAAGGCCGTCGTCGAAGTAAAATAAATCGTTCACGCCGGGGCCCCGGGAGCCCCGGTTGTTTTTATTTTCCCGCCAGCAGGATGGTTTCCAGCTCTCCCAGGACGTCCAGCGTGAAATCGATGCCCGTCCCCCGGCGGTCGGTCATGACGCCTTTCACGATCCATGAAAACCCCTCCCTGCCCGCCGAAAGGTAGCGCATGGCCGCGAGCCTTCGCAGGTCGAAGGAGCGGGGCTCCGGCGCGAGGGGCGTTTCCCCCCGGGCATAGGAACCGCCGATGTCCAGAAGCAGGGCGAGGTAGGATGCGTCGTCCATGCCCCTGCGGACGGCGTACCTGTCGCGGTGGGCGGGTTCCGCACGGGATACGACCCAGACGAGATCGCCGGCAACGAGGCGGGTCCGCAGTTCCGCGAGAAAATCCCGGACCCGGGGCGGAAGCTCCCGAAGCACAAGGTCCTCGGTCCGCGGAGCCGCTGCCTTTTCGGCCTGCGGGGTAGGGGGCGGCGCCTTGGCGGCCGGGACGGTCCGGGACGAAAAGGAAGAGCAGGACCATGCCAGGGCCGCGAGGAGGAGAATCGCCGCGATTTTTGCCGTATTCATGGGCATGTCCGGTTTCAGCGGCTTCCCATCCGGACGGACAGCACCGCGAATCCGGAAGAAAGGTCTTCCTGCTGGACCCGGACCTCGGCGGGAAGCTTCAGTTTTACGTTGGTGAAGTTCCATATCGCGGTGATTCCCGCTTCGACCACGGCCTCGGCCGTCTCCTGGGCATTTGCCGGCGGAACGGTCAGCACGGCCATCTCCAGGTCCATCTCGCGTTTCTTTTCCGCCAGTTTTTCCATCGGAAAGACCTCGACCCCCTGGATGCGGGTCCCGATCTTGCGGGGGTCCGTGTCGAAGGCCGCCTTTATTCTGAGGCCGTGCTTGACGAATTCCTTGTTTCCGGTAATGGCCTGCCCCAGATGACCGGCCCCGATGACCGCCGCGCTGCGGGTGAGGTTCCAGTTCAGGAAGCGGTTGATCGCGCCGATGAGTTCGGCCACGGGATATCCGATGCGGGGCTTGCCGATGATGCCGGTTATCGCCAGGTCCTTGCGCACCTGGATGGGTTCGAGCTCCAGTTCTCCCGCGATGACGGTTCCCGAAATGGATTCGTGTCCTTCCGCCTGTGCCTGCTGGACGACTTTCAGGTAGGATGGCAGTCTGCGGATCGTCGGCTGGCTGGTGAGCTTTTTTCCCTTCATCCATCGCTCCTTTACGCTGGGAACCCCGCTGTCTTTTTTTAATAGTATAAGAAAAATACCGGTTTGACCACCTTTTCGGAAAAAAATTCCGGACGGCGGGGCCGGTCGATGCCCGAAGTTTTCCCGGAAAAAAAATGATTGCGCTGAATGAAAATCGGTATTAGAGTTGAAACCATGACAGATTGACAGCAATCCGTGTCACCCGCATGTTTAGCCGCTGGTCAACCGTGGTCGCGTTTCCTCCTGGAGGCGGGATGGCGGTTTCCGGTGTATTGCGTCTGTGAATTTCCCCACTGCTCATTTGCTCCTCGATCATGAACGCTTCCTTCTCATCAAACCATGGTTCTTATCGACACTTCGGCACGTGGTGCCGCTAAAGTCTTTCGGGAATGAGGAGAAAAGGTATGAAAAAGTTGCTTCCGACACTGACGGCCTTGCTTCTGTTTGCATTGCTGACCGCGTGCAACGCGGGCTTGAGCGTTCCCGTCCCGGGGGCGGACCCCCTGCCGACCGAACCGAGCGACCCGACGAAGGCCCTGGTCTATGTGGCGGTTACGCCGATTGCGCCGCGGCTCGTCGACGTGCTGAACGACGCCGTCGAAGGCGGCGCGTCGTCCAAGGTCCTGATCTTCGCGAGCCGGGTCGATTTTGTACTGTCCTACCCGGCCGGGAGCGGCATTCCGAATGAAGCCTGGACCGCGAATGTGCCCTACATTCCGGAGACGGAAGGCGGCGGTCCTCCCCAGTATTCCGTCGTCGCCCATGAAGTCACCCCGGCCGACGGCATGGTCCTGGTGGCGCGGGTGTTCAACTCGAGCGTTTCCGAAGACGTCCCGACCCTCATCGGTATGAGCGCTCCCTTCAGCGTGGCGCCGGGCGGAACGACCTCGGTAGGAATCGTGGGAATGCCCTGCGACACGAGCC
>CAZGUL010000221.1:4099-5607 GCA_964529055.1 uncultured Spirochaetaceae bacterium | reverse complement strand
CGTCCATCATGCTGTTAACCGGCGGCGCCCCCCTTTGTCCGTGGGTCCTGGCCTGGAACCCGACCCCCAGAACCTGGGCAGGTTCATCGTGTCCATCGCTTCCACCCCCCTGCAGTTCATGCTCCTGGTTTCGGCGATACTTTTCGTCCTCGGGATGTTCCTCGACATTTCGACGATCATTCTTCTGGTGGGGCCCATCTTCGCGCCCATCGTCCATAAAATGGGGGTGGACCCCATTCTGGCGGGACTGGTCTTCATGGTCGTGCTCGCCACGGGGCTCATAACTCCGCCTTTGGGACTCTGCCTGTTCGTCGTCACCAGTCTGGTGGATGTCAAGCTCGAAAAAGTCGCCAGGGAGTGCATGCCTTTCATCGTTCTGATGATCTGCATCGCAATCGTCATGTGGGTCTTTCCCGAAACAGTGCTGTGGCTGCCGGGCCTTATGAGTAAATAACCATGAAAATACTGGAATGCATCGAAAAGTGGCTGGTGAGGATCTTTGAAGTTCTGCTCGCGGCCTGTCTCGTTATGATGACAATCGGCGTTTTCGGGCAGGTGATCCTGCGGATGCTCTTCAAAACCACGTTTCTTCCCATCGAGGACATCCTGCCGTATTCGTTTTCGATTTCGACCTTCGCCGGTTCCGCCCTCCTCTTCCGGGAGAAGGGCCACATCGCGATAACGTTTCTGACGGACTGGATGAAGGGCGCCGCCGGAAGGGCCGTCAGATTCCTGTCGGAGGTTTTCGTCTTCGTTTTTCTCGGACTTTTCCTGACCCTCGGAACGGTGTTCATGACCGACGGCCGGCACCAGTTCAGTCCTCTTCTCAAGATTCCCCTGCTGTACATATTCATCATCGTTCCGCTTTTCGCCTTCGCATCCATAGTTTTCGTCGTCCGGAGAAACCTGACAGCCGGCGGGGAAAAGAAATAAAAAATCATTCATCGAGAGGTTTTCGCTGATATGGAAAAGAAAATCGGTTTCATCGGACTCGGCGCGATGGGCAAATTCATGGCCGAGAACCTTCTGAAGGACGGATTCAAGGCCGTCCTGTTCGACGTCAACGCCGCCGCCCTTGCCGCTTTCAGGGACAAGGCGGGAGTGGAGATCGTTTCCACCGCGGCCGGAGTCGGCGCGGCGGTCTCGACGGTGGTCACGATGCTGCCGGATTCGCCCCACGTGGAGGAGGCGGTCCTCGGGCCGCAGGGCCTGGCGAATACGCTGAAGGCGGGGGCGATCGTCGTCGACATGAGCACCATTTCCCCGAAAACGGCGCGGAAGGTCGCCGCGGCGCTGAAGGAGAGGGGCGTGGATTTTCTCGACGCGCCGGTTTCCGGCGGACAGAAGGGCGCGCGGGAAGGGGCCCTTTCCATCATGGCGGGGGGCGGGAAAAAGGCATTCGATGCGGTTCTTCCGGTCCTCCGGGTCATGGGAAAAACCATCGTCCACGTCGGTCCGTCGGGATCCGGACAGGCGGTGAAGCTGTGAAACCAGGTCATCGTGGGCAT
>CAZGUL010000221.1:0-4089 GCA_964529055.1 uncultured Spirochaetaceae bacterium | reverse complement strand
AGGCGATCTGCGAGGCCTTCGCCCTGGGAAAGGCGGAAGGTCTGGACCTCACGAAGCTCCGGGACGTTCTGATGGGAGGAGCGGCCAATTCGTGGATGCTGGAGAACCTGGCCCCCCAGATGATCAAGGACGACCCCGCCGCCGGCTTCCGCATTTCCCTGCAGCTCAAGGACCTGCGCCTCGCGCTGGAGGAGGCCTTCGAGCGGGGCGTGCCCCTTCCGGGGACCTCCCTGGCGACCAACATGTACCTTGAGGCGAAGGCCCACGGCGAAAGCGACAACGGGAACCAGGCCATGTACAAGGTGTACAACCGGCTCGCTAACCAGGACTGACCGCCGCCGCCCCCGCGGGGGCCCCTCAGGTGTCCAGGGTCCGGATCGAATTCCCGGGCTGCAGCTCGGAATGGAAGATGGCCTCCCGGTTGGCCATGTGCTTGTGGTGCAGCCTTTCCAGGATAAGCTCCGCCGCCTTCGTTCCGATGCTCCAGGAGTTCTGCGTCACCAGGGTCGGGCGGACGTACATCAGCTCGATGTTTTCGATGGTCCCGAAGGAACCCACGGAAACGTCCTCCGGCACCCGGATGTCGTGGAGGCGCAGGTAGCGGAGGGCGCCGAGGATCACGGCATTGTTCATCGCCAGAATGACGGTCGGGCGGTCCGGCCGGGTCATGAGCGCCTCGGCGCCGAGATAGCCGCATTCCTCCGTGAAGTCTCCGTAGAAAATATCGTCCTCGTCGAAGGGAACGCCCGCTTCGCCGAACGCGCGCCGTATGCCGTCCAGGCGCTCCCGGGCGGTGCTGATGGACAGGTACCCCAGGATGATGCCGACTTTGCGGTGGCCCCGGGACAGAATATGGCGCGCCAGTTCGTAGGCGCCCCGGGCGTTGTCGGAGTCGACGAAGTCGCCGAGGAACCCGGCGCTCCGGGTGCGGCGGTGGATAAGGGTGACCGGCGTGTGCCGGCTTATGGACGCGATGAGTTCGTCGTTTTCGCCGGTGGCGTTGACGATGATGCCGGAAATCTTCAGCGAAACCAGGGTTTCCAGATAGTCCTGTTCCTTCTTCCTGTCCATCTGGGTGCTGCAGACGATGAGGTTGAAATTCCGCGCCCGGATGACTTCCATGATCGCCTTCGCCATGTTGACGAAGTACCGGTTCGCGATGTCCGAAACGACGAATCCGATCAGCAGGCTCCGGTTGTTCTTGAGACTCCTGGCGATGGAATCCGGGTAATACCCCGTGGCTGCGACGGCGCTCCGGACCTTGTCTTCGATGTCCGGGCTTACGAAATAGTTCTTGTTGAGAACCCGGGAAACCGTGGCGATGGACACTCCCGCCGCGCGGGCGACATCCTTGATGGTGACCTTTTTTTCGCTCATTCGTGCGCTCCCGAGTCCCGGATCCGAGAAAACGTTTACTCAAATATGATATGTCCGGTCCCCGTTTTTGTCAAATTCCCGGGGCCTCTCACAGGCAAGGAAGCCGGCGGGTTTCCGGCCCCCCGGGCGGAAATCCCGGTACCGCCGGGTCTCCCGGCCTTGCCGTACGAACTCTGAACCCGGGCGTCCCTTCCGGAGTGTCGGCGAAAAAAATTTTGACAATGTTCTCCGGCAGGTGTATTATGTACGTGATGTAAGAAAACGTTTACTCGCAATTTAATTTCCAAGGAGGTTTACGATGAAAAAGATTTTTGCCCTGCTTCTCGCTCTGGCGCTGGTCGCGCCGCTGTTCGCCGGCGGTTCGAAGGAAGCTCCCGCGGAAGCGAAGCCCCTGGTGCTGAAGTACGCGCACGTCGGCGTCGCCACGGAACTGCAGACGAAATACGCGGCGGAGCTCGCGGAATCGGTGAAGCAGAAAACCGCCGGCCGCCTTACCCTGCAGGTGTATCCGAACTCCCAGCTCGGCGGCGTCAGCGAAATGGTCGACGGGGTCAAGTCCGGCGCCATCGACATGGGCCACCACGACTTCGCGTCCCTGGGGAAATACCTGACGGACATCTCCGTGTTCAACGCGCCTTTCATCTACCGGGATGAAAAGCACGCCGTCATGGCGACGAATCCGAAGACTTCGCCGGTCCTGCAGGAGCTCAACGAAAAACTCGTCGCGGCGGCAAGCATGCGTGTCATCGGCAGCCATTACCGCGGCGCCCGCCAGCTCTCGGCCAACTATCCCGTGTACTCCCCGGCGGACATGAAGGGAAAGAAATTCCGCGGCGTTCCCGTCCAGCTGTGGATGACCATGCTCCAGGGCATGGGAGCGATTCCGACCCCCGTCGAGATCGCCGAACTTCACACCGCCCTGATGACCGGAGTCGTGCTGGGGCAGGAGAATCCGCTGACGAACATCTACGCCCAGAAGTTCTACGAGGTCCAGACCCACATCATGATGACCAGCCACATGCATTCGGTCCTCGCCACCTTCATCAACGACAAGGCGTGGAACAAAATCCCCGCCGCCGACAGGGCACTCTTCGAGCAGAGCCTGCAGGAACTTGCGCAGGCTTCCATCCAGTGGACCGCCGACGCGGACAAGGACATCAAGCAGAAGCTGATGGACAAGGGAATGAAGTTCATCGACGAATCCAACGGCCTCAAGCTCGACGAATTCCGGACCGCCGTCGTGAACAAGGTCTACCAGGACTTCCCGAACTGGAAAGGTTACATCGAGAAGATCCAGGCAATCAAATAGGATTTTCACCGCAAACGCCGCCGCCCCTCCGGGCGGCGGTTTCATGATGTGAGGCTTCCGCGTATGATTAAATCCTTCCGAGACGCAGACAAGAAGATCGCCGCCCTGTGCCTGATGGCCCTCACGGTCCTCGTCGTCGCCCAGGTCGTCATGAGGGTGTTTTTCCTCGCTCCGCTCATCGGCGCCGAGGAACTGGTCCGCTATTTTCTGATCTGCGTCGTTTTAATCGGGGCCCCCTTCGCCGCCAGAAACGGCGGCCACATAAGGATGGAAGAATTCCAGATGTGGCTTCCTTTTCCCCTGCGGCTCGCCGTTCGGTTCCTCGTCTTTTTCAGCGCCGTCATCGCTTTCGGCATAATCGCCTACGGATCGGTCCTTACGCTTTTCCAGAATCTGCACAACAGGACCGCGACGCTTTCGATGCCGTTTCCGATCTTTATACTCCCCACGGTGCTGGGATTCATTCTGCTGACCGTCGAGTACGGTGTCCTCTTCCGGGAATTCGTCCGGAAGCCGGACATTTCCCGGAAAAAATCGGAACAGCCCGGAGGGTGACGGCATGGGATTTTTCATCGTTTTTCTTTTTTTCACTCTTTTCATGCTCGGATTCCCGGTGGTGCTGGCCATCGCCATACCGGCCCTGCTCTACGTTTTCACGAACGGCGTTCCCCTGTCGCTGGTGGTCCAGCGGATGCATTACGCCCTCGATTCGTACCCGCTCATCGCGGTTCCGGTTTTCATCTTCGTCGGCAACCTGATGAATTCCGCCGGCATAACGAACCGGATCTTCAAGTTCGCCGATACCCTGGTGGGGCGCCTTCCCGGAGGCCTTGCGCAGGTAAACATTTTCGCGAGCCTAATTTTTTCCGGAATGTCCGGAGCGGCCCTCGCGGACGTGGGAGGGCTGGGCCAGATCGAAATCCAGGCCATGAAGGAAAAGGGTTTCACCGGAGGTTTCGCCTCCGCCGTCACCATCGCGTCGGCCACGGTGGGTCCCATCTTTCCGCCCAGCATTCCCCTGGTCATCTACGGTTCGGTCGCCAGCGTTTCGGTGGTGAAACTCCTGCTCGCCGGAATCGTTCCGGCCGTCCTTGCAGTACTCGCGATGATGATCATGACGGGGGTCCTTTCCATTGTCCGGCATTATCCCCGGGCGGAAAGATGGCCGACG
Organism: uncultured Spirochaetaceae bacterium; assembly: GCA_964529055.1. GTDB lineage: Bacteria > Spirochaetota > Spirochaetia > DTKZ01 > DTKZ01 > JAKQWJ01. The sequence continues at coordinate 232 of CAZGUL010000221.1, read as the reverse complement.
GTAAAGGAAATCCTGCGGGACTTCGTTCCCGCCCTGCCGGCCCTGCTGACACCGGTCCTGCTGATAGTCGGAATGCTGTCCGGGATATTCACCCCCACGGAAGCGGCCAGCGCCACAGTGGTGTACGTGCTGGCCATCAGCACGATTTTCTACAGGGAACTGACGCCCGCCCATTTCATGAACGCCCTGTTCGAAACGGTCAAGTCCACGTCGACGGTCCTTATCATCGTCG
>CAZGUL010000220.1:0-5633 GCA_964529055.1 uncultured Spirochaetaceae bacterium | reverse complement strand
CGTCCGTGGGGGCGCCGCCGTGCCATTCAGCCTTTCCTTCCATGTACGAAACGCCCTTGCCCTTTATCGTGTCCGCGACGATGCAGGTCGGCGCCCCGTGCGGATCGTTCGGGATGCCGTCCAGCACGTCGATGATCTGCCGGAAATCGTGGCCGTCGATCTGTTTGACATTCCACCCGAAGGACGCGAATTTGGCCCCCGGCTCCCCGATGCTCATGATGTCCCGGGTCACGCCGCACATCTGCACCTTGTTGTTGTCCAGGATCGCCACCAGGTTGCCGAGCCGGTGATGGGCGGCGCACATGGCGGCCTCCCAGACCTGCCCCTCCTGGATTTCGCCGTCGCCCAGGAGGACGTAGACCTTGTAGTCCCTGCCGTCCATCCGTCCCGCCAGGGCCATACCCGTCCCCACGGACAGGTACTGCCCCAGGGAACCCACCGTCATGTCGCCGCCGGGTGTGGTGATGCTGACCGTGCCCTGGAGTTTGCCGTCGGTTTTGCGGAAGGTGTCCAGGTCGGAAAGGGGGAAAAACCCCCTGTGGGCCAGCACAGCGAAAGCCGCGGGGGCCGCGTGCCCCTTGCTCAGGATGAACCGGTCACGGTCGGGCCATTTGGGATTTTTCGGGTCGATCCGCATCTTGTAGAAATACAGGACCGTCAGGATGTCCGCCGCCGAAAGGCTGCCGCCGGGGTGGCCGGACCTGGCCTTGTGTATGGCTTTCAGGGTGTCGATCCTGACCCGCCTGGCCATGTCGGTGAGATACGCTAAATCCTTCAATTGCAGGACTCCTTTCCCGTGGCTGGTTTATTACACATCATAGTAAACCCCAATTTATCGGAGTGCAAGAATTTTTAGCAAAATCACCCGGATTATTTTAGATTGGATCAGAACCTTTCAAAATCCTGATAGCTTCCGCAGGATTCTGCGAATCCACGATGGCGTGCCCCGCCACCAGGACGGTGGCGCCCGCGTCGCGAACGGAGGCGCAGTTCGCGACGTTTATTCCTCCGTCCACCTCGATCTCCACGGAAACGCCGAGCCGGGCGATGCGCTCCGCGGTCCGCTCGATCTTGCGCAGGGTGGCGGGGATGAAATCCTGCCCTCCGTAGCCGGGATTCACCGACATCAGAAGGACAAGGTCGATGTCCCCGTAGATGTACTCCAGAATCTCGGGGCTCGTGGCCGGATTCAGGGCGACGCCTGCCTTTTTTCCGCAGGCCCGGATCTTTCCCGCCACCCGGTGAAGGTGGACGCTGGACGGCGACTCCGCGTGGACGGTGATTATGTCCGCCCCGGCGTCCGCGAACTCCTCGATGTAGCGGAGGGAATCCACCAGCATCAGGTGGACGTCCAACGGTATCGCCGTGGCCCTGCGCAGCGACCTTATCATGGGCTGGCCGAAGGACATGTTGGGCACGAAGACGTTGTCCATGACGTCGCAGTGTATCCAGTCGGCCCCCGCGGCATCGAGCATTTTGACCGTGTCGGCCAGGTATCCGAAATCGGCGGTCAAGAGTGATGGTGCAACTTTCGCCATGCGTTTTCTCCGTTCCCAAACGGTTCAGACCAGAACCAGGTTGACTCCGCTCTCCCTGTAGCGTGTATAAATCCCTTCGTCAAGCTCCCTGCCGGTGATGATGGTGTCCACGTCTTCTAATCCGCAGATGTTGAGGAAGGAATCCTGCTCGAATTTCCCGTGATCGCACAGGACGACCACGTTCTTCGATGCGGCGACGACCTTCCGTTTTATCTGCACTTCCTCGATGTTCGTAATCATCAGCCCGCCCTTCAGGCTGATCGAGTCGATGCCGATGAAGGCGTGGTCGAAGCACATATCCTTCATCAGCATTTCCGCGAAGTAGCCGGTGAGGGTGTAATAATGCATCCGCAGGGAGCCGCCCAGGACGGTCACGGCGATGTTCTCCGCGTTGGTCAGTTCCCCGGCGATCAGCACATCGTTCGTCGCCGCGGTGACGGACGCAAGGCCGCCCATGAAGCGGGTCATTTCGAAAACGGTGGAGCTCGAGTCCAGGAAGATGCTCTGGTTCTTCCGGATGAGCCGGGCGGCTTCCCGGGCGATCCTGCGTTTTTCCTCCGCGTTCATCTGCCGTTTGATCAGGTACGGGTGCTCGTAAAGGCTCCCCTTCCGCGACAGGACGGCCCCGCCGCGGGTGATCTCGACGATCTTCTCCTGTTCCAGCCGTTTCAGCGCCCGGCGGACGGTGGCGGTGGAAACGTCCAGAAACTCCGAGAGCCTGTTTATGTCGGCGAACTCGTTCTTTACCAGGTACTCCTTGATTTTTTCCAGCCGTTCCGCCTGCAGCATGACGGACACCTCCTACCGAAGGGACTTCACCTTGTCCATGAAGGCCCTGACCCGGCTTTTGTCGACGGCGTTCTCGAATTTGCCGTCGATCTTGAAGGTGGTGCCCACCACGGCCCCGTCGGCGTACCGCAGCTGAGTCTCGATGTTGTCCAGCCGGCAGCCCGTGTTGCTGAAAACCACCGTGTCCGGAACGGTCTTCTTCACCTTCAGCAGGATCTGCGAGTCCGTTTCCGCCCCGGCGGTTAGCCCTGAGACGCAGAGGGCGTCGGGCCTGTTGTTGAAGACCGTGGTCTTCGCGATTTCGGCTATGTCCCTGTCCGCCAGGTATCTGGCCGCTTCCGGGACGATGTTGTACAGGAGGCGCAGGTCCCGCCGCCCCACCTCGGCCTTGTGGCGGGCCACGGCGCCGGAGTCCGTGTTCCACAGGCCGAAGTCGCTGGCGTAAACGCCGGACATGATTTCCCGGATGAAGGAGGCCCCCGTCGCCGCGGCGAGGTCCACGGACGCGACGGGATCCCACAGCACGTTGACGCCGAAGGGGACCTTGATAAGGGGCATGAGCTCCCCGATGACCCGGGCCATGGCGGCCGTGGTCTGGGGTTTGACCCGGGTGAGGTACGGCAGGCTGAACTCGTTGGAGAACATCACCGCGTCCACCCCCCCGTCCTGCAGGGCGGTCAGGTCCTTTCTTGCGCAGTCCACGACGCGGTCCATGCCGGCCGCCTCGTCGTAGTACGGGTCCCCGGGCATGGCCTGCAGGTGGCACATCGCGATGATCGGCTTTTCGACGCCGAAGACTTCTTTCAGCCACAAGGGTTTCATCGTCGCATCTCCTTTTGTTCCGTTTTCCGCCTGGGCCGCCTCAGAACCGCGACACCGGGAAATTCCTTCCGATTTTTCCGACCATGACCGTCGCAAGCCGGATGAGCTTTTCCAGGTCTCCCAGGTCGCAGGTCTCGATGGGCGAATGGGTGTACCGGGCCGGAAAACCCATGTCGAGGCACGCGACGCCCTGCCCTTCCAGCTGAACGTAGGCGTTGTCCGTCAGGAGCCCCAGGGACGCGAACTCCTGCAGGGGGATGTCCGCCTCCCGGGCGCAGGCCAGGGCGTGCCGGTACAGTCCGGCGTGGGCGATGGTCCCGTTCAGGGTGCCCCGGCCGTGAAAGTTGTAAAGGCAGACCGTCGGCCCCTTCGAAAGGCCGATGTCGTACTTGCCGCTGAGGTCCGGCGTGTCCCCGGAAAGGGCCACGTCGAAACAGATCGCGATGTCCGGCCTGACCCGCCGGGCGGCGATGATGGCGCCCCGGAGGTTGAACTCCTCCTGCACCGTGCCGACGAGAAAGACCGTCGCCGGCGGCCGCTTTTTCCGGAGCGCTTCGGCGACGCCCACCAGGGCCGCGCAGCCGCCCCGGTTGTCCACCGTGGTCCCCGAAACGCGGCCCCCGGCGAGGGCGGTGAAACTCGGCTTGTAGCAGACCGGGCAGCCCACGTGGATACCCAGGTCCAGGACTTCCTTCCGGCTCCGGGCCCCAACGTCGATGAAGAGGCTGGTCACCAGGTCGACCTTGTACTTTTCGTCCGCCGCCGTCGCGTGGTGGGCCTTGTTGCCGATGATTCCCGGCACGTAATCCCCCGACAGGGTCCCCACGGAGACGTTCAGGGCCGGAAGGACCTTTTCCGGGATGCCGCCGAGACGGTCGATCTGGATCAGGCCGCTCTCCTCGATTTTCCGGACAATGAAACCCAGCTGGTCGGTGTGGGCGAAGATCATGATCCGCGGCACGTCCGGCTCGGTTCCCCGGATTTCCGCTATCGTGTTGCCCGCCCTGTCGATGGTCGTCTCGTCGGCGTATTCGTCGAAATAATCCTTCAGCTTGTACGCCATCTTCTTCTCGTACCCGGAAACAGCTTCGGTGAGCATGAAATCCTTCAATGTCGCGGCAAGATCCATCTTCCGCCCTCCTTCTTTCCGTGCCCGTTTCCGGACAGTTTACAGTACATTTCGTATTCATGCAACATTTTGCAATATTTTTCACCTTTCCCGCCGCCGGGTTGAAAATTTTCAGGAAATGTGCAGGATGGGCCGCGGAAGAGAAAAAAGGAGGCTCCCGTGGCTTCGGCGGTCATTTTCGACATGGACGACACCCTCGTGGCGTTCGACATCGTCAGCGAGAAAACCTGGCTGGAGGTCTGCTCCGACTTCGCCGCTGTCATGGCGCCCTCCGTGTCGGCGGAAACGCTGTACCGGGCAATCCGGGAGGAAAGCGGCCGTTTCTGGGGGGATCCGGAGCGGAACAGGATCGGAAGGCTGGACATCGAGGAGGCCCGCCGGCGGATCGTCCGGGCCGCCTTCGACAGCCTTGGCATCCGGGACACCAAAACCGCCGTGGCTCTCGCCGACGAAAGCTCCGCCCGGCGCCTTGCGAACATGCACATCCTGCCCGGCGCCGAGGACGTCCTCCAGACCCTCGCGTCCCGGGGATACCGGCTCGCCCTGCTGACCAACGGCGACTCCCGGATACAGCGCTGGAAGATCAAACGGTTCGGCCTGGAGAGGTACTTCCCGTTCATCTTCATCGAGGAGGAACAGGGTTTCGGTAAACCCGACGAACGGGCCTTTCTCGCGGCCCTCGCCGCCCTGGGCGTCCCCGCCCGGGACGCCGTCATGGTGGGGGACAACTACGCGTGGGAGATGGAACCCGCCCTCCGGCTCGGAATCACCACGGTGTGGCACAACTACCGGGGCATGCGGAGCCGGCCCGAGGGTTCCCCCGAGCCGGACTACACCATCGGCGACATCGCGGAGCTTTTGGGGGTGCTGGAGAAACTGGCCTGATCCGCCTGCCGCCGCGGATTGCCTCCGTCAGCGGCCGCCTAGAGCCCGCCCATCTTCGTGCCCCGTAGCATCGAAATCAGGAGCCAGAAGCCGATGAGGCCGGCGCCGAGGAAACCCGCGATGCCGATGACCGAGACGTCGTACCAGAGGGGCGGAATTTTCGCTGTTATGACGATGGAGGAGCCCACCACCAGGGAGGCCAGCACCAGGGCAAAGGAAATACGGTTCGCCACCTGGTCCGTTTTTCGCAGGATGGGCTTCAGGTCCGCGGGGTCGAAATGCAGGACGATCCGCCCCGCCTTTATCTTGTCGATGATCTCCCGGGCGTCCTTCGGCAGGGCATGCAGGAGCTCCCCGGTCCGCAGGATCGTACCGTACAGGTCTTTCGCGATCCTTTCCGGAGACAGGCCGCGCAGGAACATCCGCCGGACGATGGGTTCCACATGGTTCACCATCTGGAAGTCCGGGTC
>CAZGUL010000219.1:0-5645 GCA_964529055.1 uncultured Spirochaetaceae bacterium | reverse complement strand
GACGTCGTACGTTTTGACGGAGAGGTCCGCCTCCATGGAGTCCAGGAACGCTGTTGTCCACGCGGGATCGAAACCGCATTCGCCTGCCAGCCGGAGAAACGGGTCGATGACGCCGTCCCCGGCCCCAAGGCCCCCGGCGGCCGCCTCGTAGGCGCGGCGAAAACGGCGGAAATCCTCCGCCCGCTGGGGGACCGCGTCCACGTAATCGTCGGCGGTCCGGACGAAGGCGTACAGCGTAAAAACCTTTTCCCGAATTCGGGGCGGGAAAAACAGGCTGGAGTTGAAATACGTCTTGCTGCCCTTCCGGAAAACCTCGGTCTGCTCGGGGGTAACGCCCATGCCAGCAGTTTACCCGAACAGGCCGGCGTGCGCAACGACGAGGCAACCGGGACCGCCCGGGATCGAAAAAAAGTGTGATTTCCGGGTTTCCCCCGTCCCGGAATCGTGGTACACTCTTTCCCGAACGTCTGCCGATGCAGGCAACACACAACCGGGAAAAAGGACCCCAGGTGGGCAGGGTGCGTGTTGACGGCCGACAGGTTCGGTGTTGATTCTTCGTGATCGGGCCGGGGCCAAGGTCGAATCTTCAGGAAAACTCCCGCCTTCTTCTCGTCCTTCTTCCCGAAAAGGAAGGCGAAGATGAAGTACTGCCGTATCGCCGCCCTGCCGGCGCTCCTGGTGTTTTTCCTGACATGCTCCAATCCGGCAGGATCCCCGGCATCGACCGACCCCGGCGGGGACCCGGGCGATACGCCCGTCCTGTACACGGTGAGCTACGACGGCAACGGACACACGGACGGAGAGCCGCCCGTGGATGCGGCGGAATACAGAGACGGGGAAATCGTGACAGTTCTGGATCCAGGCGATTTGTCGAAGGACGGCCACACCTTCGGAGGCTGGTACATAGATCCCGATACCGAAACGGTGTACGACTCCGGCGACACCCTGTCGGTCTATCTGTCCGATATCCTTTTCAAGGCCCTGTGGATTCCGGAAGGAGTCGAACCCGACCCGGTCTACACGGTCTTCTACGACGGCAACGGGCACACCGGCGGGGACGTTCCCTGGAGCCAGACTGACCTGAGCGAAGGAGACTGGGTGCCGGTGCACGAAAATTTCTACGATCTTGTCCGGACAGGATACCATTTCGCCGGATGGAACACCCGCGCCGACGGCTCCGGCGAACAGTACACCGCAGGATACAGTCATTTCGCCATGCCTGCGGAGGACGTCACCCTGTACGCCCGCTGGCTGCGGCTGGAAGATTACACCCGCAGGGAGATGGTGTCCCTGCCCGGGGGGACCTTCACCCAGCAGACCGAGCATGCCGTGTCTCCCCAGAGCTTCCTCCACACGATTCCGGCCTTCCGGATGGCGGCGTACGAAACGACGTACGAGCTCTGGTACGCAGTGCTGCTCTGGGCCGTCAATAACGGGTACGGCTTCCCCTCCGCCGCGCGGGAAGGATCGGCAGGAGAAGACAGCGCAGCCCCGACGGAAGCCCGTCACCAGCCGGCGGCCCGCGTCTCCTGGCGGGCCGCGGTGATCTGGTGCAACGCCTACAGCGAGATGGCGGGGCTGACTCCCGTCTATACCTATGACGGGGAGCCCGTAAAATCCACGCCCCCGGGAGCCGTGGAGTGCGACTGGACCGCGAGCGGCTACAGACTGCCTTCCGAAGGGAAGTGGCAGTACGCCGCCGCGTACCGTGACGGGACCGACTGGACCCCGCCGGACCAGGCATCCGGCGTGTCGGAAACGGCGTCCGTCGACGACGTCGCCTGGCACGCGTGGAACTCCGACTTGCATACCCGGGAGGTCGGCACCCGGCAGGCGAACCAGGCGGGTCTCTACGACATGTCCGGCAACGCATGGGAACTCTGCTGGGACTGGGACGGGGCTTATCCGTCCGGCCCGGAAACCGATTACCGGGGCCCGGCGTCCGGAACCTCGCGGTGCGCGCGGGGCGGCCGCGCGGATTCGTCCCCGTCCAGCCTGGCAACCGGAAAACGCTCCTTCATCACTCCGACGGCCCAGGACACCTACACCGGCTTCCGGGTGGCGCGGACGGGCGGAAGCTAGGGCGGCGGTAAAGCGCGGAGCCGCCCGCTACACCGCCTGGAGCCGGTATTTCCGGCTGCCCATCCCGATTTTCTCGCCGTGGATCATCTGGATCGCCGAATCGAGTTTCGGGTAGCTCGCTTCCCCCAGGTGCTTTCCGAAACGTTCCCGGGTCAGGTCCAGAGTGGCCTGGTCCAAAGCAACCGGGTCCCGGGAAGCGAGGATGCCGACATCGGGAATGATCCTGTCCTGCTTTTTCGCCATGCAGTCGCAGTCCATGGTCATGTCGAACAGGAAATTAAGGCAGTAGAGCTTGCCCTTCTTGCCGATGACGGCGCCGAACGCGTGCTCGGCGGTGCGCTTCTGCAAGTCCGCCGACTCGACTCCCCAGTTATAGACCACGGCGTCGAAACGGCAGACGGCGAGGCATTCCCCGCAGCCGATGCATTTTTCGGTCAGGATGAACGCTTTGCCCTCTTTCTCGATGATCGCGTCCTCGGGGCACCATGTGATGCATTGGCCGCACATCGTGCAGGCTTCGGCCTTCACCGACGGCTTCACCGTCGAGTGCATCCGGAGCTTTCCCTTGCGGCTCGCGAGGCCCATGCCGATGTTCTTGATGCAGGCGCCGACGCCGGTGCCCATGTGTCCCGTCGGATGGGAAACGGCGATGAGAACGTCGGCGAAAACCGCTTCCCGGGCGATGTGGACGGTTTTGAAAATCTCCCCGGGAATCGCGACCTCGATCTCCGAATTGCCGGAGAGCCCGTCCGCCATGATGAAGGGCGCGCCGATTTTATCGGGACCGAAACCGTGGGCGTATGCGTGGTTCAGGTGGTCGATCGCGTTGGACCTCTCGCCCCGGTACAGGGTCGAGGTTTCCGTCACGAAGGGCAGCGCGGCGTTCCGTTTTATCCGCTCCACGATGGTTTTTATGATCAGGGGCGCGACGTGCGTGGTATTCTTTTTTTCGCCCACGTGGGTCTTGATCGCCGTCTTGTCCTTTTTCGTCATCACGGAGTCGAACTCCGAACTTTCCAGAATCTGCTTTGTCGCCTTGACCCTCTGTTCCGGCGTGCTGTCCGGCGGCAGTTCGGCGAAAAATACGGTTTCCATGGGATCTCCTTGTTCGGCTTAAGGGTATCGGGGGAAGACCCCGTGGTCAATCCTCGGGATTCGGGTCCGCCGGAAGTTCCATCCGGAAGGCGGCCCCACCCAGATCGGAGACTCCGGCCGCGAGGCTGCCCCCGTGGGCGGTCACGATCTCCCGCGCGATGGCCAGGCCCAAACCCCTGCCCCCTTCCCCGGAGGACCGTGAACGGTCCAGCCGGTAGAATCGCTCGAAGATCCTGTCCCTTTCCCCTTCGGGTATCCCCGGTCCCGAATCCTCCACCGTCAGCACCGCGGTCCTTCCCTCCCCGCCGGCCGTGACGCGTATCCTGCCTCCCCGGGGCGTGTAACGCAGGGCATTCGCGAGCAGGTTGTGCAGGACCTGGCCGAGCCGGAGGTAATCGCCCCGGACGCGGGGAGGGACGCCGCCGTCCGTTTCCACCGAAAGACGAATGTCCTTTTCCGCCGCGGCCTTCGCGAACAGTGAGGCCGCCCGCCGGCAGAGGTCCGCCGCGTCGATGGATTCAAGATTGAGTTCGAGCCTGCCCGATTCGATGGTTTCGATTTCCCGGAGGGTATCCACCAGCCGGGACAGGCGGAGGGTTTCCTCGTGCACCGAATTCAGTGTCGGGATGTCGGCGGGGAGAACACCGTCGATCATGCCCTCCACCGCTCCCCGGATGAGCGTCAGGGGGGTGCGAAGTTCATGGGCGGAGTCCGCGATCATCCTGCGCTTCGCTTCCGAGAGTTTTTCAAGCTTCTCCGCCATCCGGTTGAAGGAAGCCGCCATCTCCGCCGTCTCGTCCTTTCCACGGACAGGGATGCGTTCCGTCGGTTTCCCCGACCCGATTTTCCGCGCTCCCTCGGAGATGGCTCCCAGTATCCGTGTTATCCGGAGCGTGAAGATCAGGCCGAGCAGAAAGGCGAGCAGTCCGGACGCCAGGGCGCTGGCGATGAATGCGCGGGTCATCGCCTTCAGGAAGTCCTCCGCGGTATCGGTGAGGGACGAGTCGATCATCGATCCGACGAGCACCGTTCCGACCCTGCGCGATTCGGCCGTGACCGGAATGCCTCCCGCCAGATGCCGCGGGGGGTGGCGTGTTCCCAGGAGAATCCCGGCGGTGTCGCCCTCGATGAAGCCCTCCCCGTCCGCGAGCACGATTCTTTCGGAGGTCAGGGAACTCACATCGCGGGGCGGGGCAGGAACGCCCTCCGGACGCTCATCCCGGAGTCGTCCGTCCGCTTCGAGAAGCGCGAGACGGGGAACGGCGAAAAGGTACTCCTGAACTCCGATCCAGCCCTTTTTTCCGGCGTAATACTCCCCCAGCAGGATCGCGTAATGCTTCGCCTTCTCCCTGTCTCCGGAGAAAATGTAGTTTTGAAAAAGGCCCCGGGAAGCCGACCGGAAGATCACGAAGGTGAGGAGGGAACCGGTGGATATGACCGCGAGAAGAATCAGAAGAAGCCGCGTTCTAAGCCTCATGGCCCTGATCCATGAATTTATATCCGACGCCGCGGACGGTGCCGATGTATTTCGGCGGCTCGCCGTCGTCCCCCAGGGCCTTTCGGATATTCTTGATATGCGCGTCGACGGTGCGTTCGTAGCCTTCGAAACCGCCGCCGAAGGCGGCTTCCAGCAGGGCGGGCCGGCTGAATACCCTGCCGGGCTCGCTCATCAGCGTCTTTAAAATGGTGAATTGATGACTAGTAAGTTTCTTCGGCGCGCCCGAAACGGCGACCCTGTGCTTGGACAAATCCATGGAAACCTCGCCCTGCCGCAGGATCCCGGGCTCGCCGGAAAGTCCGCCGGCGGCGCCGGTCGGACGGACCCTGCGGAGAACGGCACGGACGCGGGCGACAAGCTCCCGGGGGCTGAAAGGCTTCACGACGTAGTCGTCCGCCCCCATCTCGAGACCGACGATCCTGTCGGTCTCCTCCGTCCTTGCGGTCAGAAAGATGATCGGCGCGTCCGACGCTTTCCGGATCGCCCTCGCCACGTCGAGTCCGTCGATCTCCGGCATGCTGATGTCGAGGATCGCGCAGTCCGGTTTCTCGCTCCGGAATTTGAGCAGGGCCTCGTTTCCGTCCCGCGCGGCGATCACCGCATAGCCGGCGGCCTCCAGATAGGCGGATACGAGGCGGACGATTTTCGGCTCGTCGTCGGCGACGAGAATTTTCCGCGGCATGGCGGCTTCAATTATAGGTGCCGCCGCCGCCCGCATCAACGGGCCCGGACCATCGTCATCATGCCCCCGTCCTCGTGGTCGATGATATGGCAGTGCAGCATCCATTCGCCGGGATTCGTCATGACGAAGGCGATGTCGACGTACTCGTTATTCGGAACCGACACGGTGTCCTTCCAGGTTTCCCGCACGGGCGGGCGGCCGTTCACCGAGACGACCTGAAAGTAGGTTCCGTGGAGGTGGATGGGGTGGTCCATCCGGTGTCCCATCATCGCGGTCATGTCGTTATTG
>CAZGUL010000218.1:0-5677 GCA_964529055.1 uncultured Spirochaetaceae bacterium | reverse complement strand
CTCCTCATCCTGGTCGTCCAGCTCGACCCAGTCGACCTTCCAGGAAGATTTTTCGCTGATTTTCCAGGCCGTCAATCCGCCGCCGTCCGAGGCGAGGTCGATATCGGAATCTTCCCGGAAGGGTCGTCCCTCCTCGAAAACCGAACCGAAGCCCCAGATTTTTCTTACCGAGGGATCCGCCCCGCCGATTTCCCGGGCCAGACGTTCGGCTTCAATCCGCGCCTCGCGGCGGAGGTTCCCGAGTTTTTTTATTCGCTCTTCGTGTTTCGCGAGCCGCCGCCTTGCGGCTTCCGCCGTCATCTCGCTGTTCCAGGTCATGGCAGGATCACTCCCCGCATCTCCCGAAAAAACGACATTTAAAATATCATCCTGAAGTCCGTAGATCTCTTCATAGGTGGAAGACATCTCCTGCCGCTCCTTCATCCCAACCCAGTCCAGCCCGGGTACCGTGTTTTTTTCGTCCAGGTACACCGTGCGCCAGATTCTGCGTTTCCTTTCGAGATGAGAAAACCGATACGGCCTGACGATACGCCCGTGTTGCCCCAGGTGGTTGAGTCAAACGCGATTTTGATTTTCTGATTTTTCATATACGAGCCTTCCTTCCCCGCGGATGCTCTCCGCGTGGCCGGGGTGAATCCTCTCCATTTCCACTTCGTTTTCCGCCGCGGGACTTGCCGCCGGACGCTTAAAATGTTATCATGATTATAATAAATGTAATCATGGGGGCATTTTTATGATTCGCACTCAGATACAGCTGACCGAAGAACAGTCACGCAAACTCAAAACCCTGTCCCGATCCCGGCGCGTTTCAACCGCGGAACTCATCCGGCAGGCCGTCGACAGACTAACTTCGGAGGAATCGTCGGGCCGTACGGAGGAAAAAATATCCCGCGCCAGGGCCGCGGCCGGGAAATATGCTTCGGGTTCACCCGACGGATCCGACCGTCATGACGATTATTTCGCCGCGGCGGTTCTTCCATGAGTGTTTTTATCGACACCACGGCATTCTACGCAATTCTCGACCGCGACGACGCGAACCATCGATCCGCCGGACAAATATGGCTGCACCTGTTGGACGAACAAGAAAGCCTGGTTACCCATAATTACATTCTTCTGGAAAGCGCCGCCATAATTCAAAACCGACTCGGTATGGAAGCCGTAAGAACATTTCTTTCGGATGTTTTTCCGATGCTCTCCGTAGTCTGGATCGACAGCGAAATACATTTTCGTGCGCAGAGCGCTTTCCTTGTAAATAACCGACGCAAACTCAGTCTGACAGATTGCGTGAGTTTCGAGGTCATGCGGGATTCCGGTATCCGAACGGCGTTTGCTTTCGACCGTCATTTTACGGAACAGGGTTTTACGATACCGCCTTCCTGAAAACGCGGCAGCGCCGAGATTTCCGCTCCGGCGCTGCCGTGTCAACGTATCAGCCCACCGCCTTCTTCAGATCGCCAACCTTGTCGGTCTTTTCCCAGCTGAACGAGTCCCGGCCGAAGTGGCCGTAGCAGGAGGTGGCCTGGTAGATGGGCCTGCGCAGGTCCAGGGTCTTGATGATGCCCGCCGGGGACAGATCGAAGACCTTTGAAACCGCGGCGGCGATCCTGTCCTCCGGCGCCTTGCCGGTGTCGAAGGTGTCCACCATGACGGAAACCGGGAAAGGCACGCCGATTGCATAGGCGAGCTGGACCTCGCAGCGCTCCGCCAGGCCCGCGGCGACGATGTTCTTGGCCACGTAGCGGCCCATGTAGGCCGCGGAGCGGTCCACCTTCGACGGATCCTTTCCGCTGAAGGCCCCGCCGCCGTGCCGGCCCATTCCGCCGTAGGTGTCCACGATGATTTTCCGGCCCGTCAGCCCCGTGTCTCCGTGGGGGCCGCCGATGACGAAACGCCCCGTCGGGTTGACGAAATACTTCGTGTTCCTGTCCAGAAGCCCCGTGGGCCCCAGGACGACCTTGATGATTTTGTCGATGATTTCCTGCTTCAGTTCGTCGTAGCCGATGGTGTCGTCGTGCTGATGACTGACGACGACGGTGTCGATCCGCTTCGGCGTGTGGCCTTCGTATTCGATGGTGACCTGGCTTTTCGAGTCCGGCCTCAGCCACGTTATGGTGCCGTCCTTGCGGATCCCGGCGGCGTATTCCAGAAGCTTGTGCGCGTAGCTTATCGGCGCGGGCATCAGCTCGGGGGTTTCCGCGCAGGCGAAGCCGAACATCATGCCCTGGTCCCCGGCGCCCTGCAGGCCTTCGAACTCCTTCAGGCCGTGGCCGCTGACGCCCTGGCTGATGTCCGGGCTCTGGGAGTGGATGACGTTGATGACGCTCATGCTCTCGTAGTCCAGGCCGAACTCGGGTTTCGTGTAGCCGATCTTTTTCGCCACGCCCCGGGCGATCTCCTGAACGTCAACGTAGGTGCTGGTGGTTATCTCCCCGCCCACGAGGACCATCCCCGTGGTGGTGAAAGTTTCGCAGGCCACCCGGCTGTTCGGGTCTTCCTTGAAGCACGCGTCCAGGACAGCGTCGCTGACCTGGTCCGCCAGCTTGTCCGGGTGTCCTTCCGAAACGGATTCGGACGTAAACAGATACTTTCGATTCTTCTCCATGATTTTCTCGCATCTCCCCATGGTTTTCCCACCCGATCCTGGCATACCGCCCGATTTTCCGGGTGTGTCTGAGGCTGTATGTCGCCTGAGATTCTCGTTTAATACCGGTAATGGTCCGGCTTGTAGGGCCCCTCCACGGGCACCCCGATGTAGGCCGCCTGCTCCGCGGTGAGCTTCGTAAGCCGGACGCCGATCTGGTCCAGGTGAAGCCGGGCGACCATCTCGTCCAGGTGCTTCGGAAGGACGTACACCTTTTTTTCGTAGGCGTCCCGGTTCGCCGTCAGCTCGAGCTGGGCCAGAACCTGGTTGGAAAAGGAGTTGGACATCACGAAGGAGGGGTGCCCCGTCGCGCAGCCCAGGTTCAGGAGACGTCCTTCCGCGAGCACGAGCACGCTGTGTCCGTCCGGGAAGGTCCATTTGTCGTACTGGGGCTTGATGTTGGTTTTCCTGACGCCCTTCACCCTGGCCAGGCCGGCCATGTCGATCTCGTTGTCGAAGTGCCCGATGTTGCCGATGATCGCTCCGTCCTTCATTTTTTTCATGTGATCCACGGTGATGACCTTGTAGTTCCCCGTGGTGGTGACGAAAATGTCCGCGGTGGAAACGTAGTCCTCCACGGTTTTGACCTCGTAGCCTTCCATCGCGGCCTGCAGGGCGCAGATCGGGTCGATTTCCGTAATGATCACCCGGCAGCCCTGGCCGCGGAGGCTCTGGGCCGAGCCTTTTCCCACTTCACCGTAGCCGCAGACGACGGCGATTTTTCCGCCCAGCATGACGTCGGTGGCGCGATTGAGGCCGTCCACCAGGGAGTGGCGGCAGCCGTAAATGTTGTCGAATTTCGATTTGGTGACGCTGTCGTTGACGTTGATGGCCGGAAAGAGCAGGGTGCCTTCCTTCGCCATCTGGTACAGGCGGCCCACCCCCGTGGTCGTTTCCTCGGTGACGCCCCGGATCTTCGCCGCGGCCCTGGTCCACCGGGCAGGGCTTTTCCGGTAAATTTTGTCCAGGCACAGCAGAAGCTCCCGCCAGTCCTCGGGATCGTTCTTCTTCGGAGCGGGAACCCGGCCCTTCTTTTCAAACTCCGCGCCCTTGTGGACCATCAGCGTGGCGTCACCGCCGTCGTCGACGATCTGGTCGGGCCCTGCGCCGCCGAAATCCAGGGCGCGATCGGTGCACCACCAGTACTCCTCCAGGTTCTCCCCCTTCCACGCGAAAACGGGGACCCCCTTCGGGCTTTCCGGCGTTCCCTTCCGGCCGACGACGACGGCCGCGGCGGCGTGGTCCTGGGTGGAAAAAATATTGCAGGAGCACCAGCGCACCTCCGCGCCCAGGTCCGTCAGGGTCTCGATGAGCACCGCGGTCTGGATCGTCATGTGGAGGCTGCCGGTAATCCTGACGCCCGCGAGAGGCTTTTTCTTCGCATACCGGCCGCGGATGGCCATGAGACCGGGCATTTCCTTTTCCGCAAGCTCGATTTCCCGGCGGCCCCAGTCGGCGAGGCCGATATCTTTCACCTTGAATTCCATTTTTTTCTCCTAAAGTTGCATCAAAACGTCACGAAGTTGCCCGACCCCGCGCCGGAGGGACCGGTCCGGGCCGGTTCCCGCGAAATTTTCGCCGTACAGGAAAAAATCCGCCTGGCCGTCTTTCCCGGCGTCATCCTTCCTTCGCCGGAAACCCAGGCCGTACTCCCGGCAGAGGTGCTCGACGATGAAATCCACGTCGCTCGCGCCCACCAGGACGACCCGCTCGAATCCTTCCCTCCGCACGCCGCGGACGAGTTCCTCGATGCCGTTTTTGTAATATACGATATTCTTGATGGTTTTCTTGAAATACTTATAGCTTCTTTTGGCTATCTCTTCCACCCCCGCGGGGGAAACGGCGTATCTGATGTTTCTGTTGTTGACCTTGCGTACGGTCAACAGGCCCTTCACGGCGAGGCGTTTCATGATCGCGTTGGTCATGCCCAGCGAAAGACCCACGATCTCCGCCAGGTCGCGCTGGCAAAGACTGTCCTTGCGGTGAAGGTTGCGCAGAACTTCCAGTTCCTTGTCGGTTTTTTGCAGTGCCGCTGTTTCGTTCATGGGTGATCCGGTTTGAATGGGGGAAAAAGACATCTCCGTGCGAATTCCTTCCCTTCCGGCATCAGTGCCGCCTAAAAAAGGGGTTGAGGAAATCTTCCCCTCCGGACGGGCGGGACGCAGCCGAAACATGCTGTCCCCGTAGCCGCAGGGTATGCGGAGTCAATGTTCAGATATCGAACAATATATCACGTCCCGAAAAAAAACAAGGGCGCCCCGGCCGGGGCGCCCCATTTACGGCAGTCTGCGGAGAACCGGCTCCCTCGCCGCCCGGACCTCGTCCAGGCGCCGCACCGGCGTCGTCCGCGGCGCGGAATGCAGGAGTTCCGGGTTTTTTTCCGCCTCGTCGGCGATGGCCAGAAGCGCCTCGGAGAAAGCCTCCAGGGTTTCCCGCGACTCGGATTCGGTGGGCTCGATCATCAGGGCTTCCTTGACGATGAGGGGAAAATACACCGTCGGCGGGTGGAAGCCGTAGTCGATGAGCCGCTTCGCCACGTCCAGCGTGTGGGTTTCCGGCGTAAGCTGGCCGGACGCCACGAACTCGTGCATGCAGGTCCGGTCGTAGGGAATCCGGTAACGGTCCCCGATCAGCTTTCTGATGTAGTTCGCGTTCAGCACCGCGTTTTCCGACACCGCCCGCAGGCCGGCCGCGCCGAGCATGGAAATGTAGGTGAAGGCCCGGACGAGGACCCCGAAGTTGCCGTAAAAGGCCTTCAGGCGGCCGATGGATTTCGGCGGCATCGCCAGGCTCCAGGCGCCGCCCTTTTTGACCGCCACCGGGCCCGGCAGGAACGGGGCGAGCTTTTCCCCCGCTCCGACGGGGCCGGCGCCGGGGCCGCCTCCGCCGTGGGGAGTGGAAAACGTCTTGTGCAGGTTGAAGTGCATGACGTCGATTCCCGCGTCGCCGGGCCGGAAAGCCCCCAGGAGGGCGTTCAGGTTCGCTCCGTCCCCGTACACGAGACCTCCCGCCTTGTGGACCGCCGCGACGACCTTT
>CAZGUL010000217.1:0-5680 GCA_964529055.1 uncultured Spirochaetaceae bacterium | reverse complement strand
GAAATTCGAATAGGAGACGTACGCGGAATTCCATTCCGATTCGATTTTTTTCTTCGCGTAGGCGTACGCCTCGGTGGCCGTCACGTAGCCGTCACCGTTGCGGTCGCCGCTACGGGGGCATTGCAGCAGGAAATAGGTGAAGATCCCGTGCTGGTAGGGTCCGATGACGGCGTCCTCGTAGGCAAGTTCCCGCTCCCCCGCCGCCGTCATCACGATGGCCTGGTCGTAGGGGATGTCACCCGCCTCGGGATTCGCGAAGTATTTCGCGAAGGCGTCGCCGGCGAAGGACAGGGCGCCCGGCAGGCTGCCGGTGTATTCGGCGGGGATCGTGTCGACGTCCGGCGACCAGCCGATGAACCCGCCGGAGTTGCACGCGTCGATGATGACGACCTTCTGCCGGGACGGGACCTGGGAGATCAGCGCCATCAGTTCGTCGTCCCGGAGGCCGCCCGAGAGTACGTCAACGGGATCGTAGAGGTAGATATATTCGTTGTACGCGTCCTGGGGGTACGGCTCGGCCCCGGCGGAAGGAAAAGATGCGCCGTGGCCGGAAAAGTAAAACACGAACAGCGAGTCCTTTTCCGCCAGGGCGGCGACGGCCGCGATGTCGGCGGCGAGCGCGGCCTTCGTCGCGGCCGTGTCCGTCCGCAGGACCGTGCCGCCGGGGACGGAGGAAAAGCCTTTTGCCATGAACAGGCTGTGCATCGCGGTCGCGTCGTCGTCCGGGAATTCCAGATCGCTCGTGCCGCCGGCGTAATCGGCGATCCCGTAGACCAGGGCGTACCTTTCCGGCATATCCGGGTCGAAGGCGCAGGCGCCGAGTACGGCGGCCGCGAAAAACAGGGCCGCGGCGCGGCGGAAAATGCGCGGGGTCATCACATTCAATGTACAGCGCGGCCGGGCGGGCGTCATTTGATTCCGCCCCGGCGCCTTTCCATGAAGGCGCCCCAGCTGAAGATCCCCGACAGGCTCATGCCGGCGGAGAAACTGGAATCCAGGTCGCGGCGCAGATACAGCTCCAGCGGGGAGGCGAACCTGAGCCGGAAAAGCGATCCGGGGAAAAAAAGGTCCGCGAATGGCAGAAGACGCAGGGCGGGGTAAAAGAACAGGTTCTCCGTGTTTTCGTACATCGAAAAGAAACCGCCGATCCCGGCTCCCAGGCCGGGGCGCACGGCGGGGCGGCCGCTGTCCGGAGCCGGGCCGCGCTTTCCGTTCGCGGCCGCCCCGCCGCTCCCCGGCTTCACCGGGGGATTCGGTCCGGCGTACACCTCCCCCGTCAGCCAGAGGTGGACGCCGTCCCAGCCGCGGTAGGCGTAGCCCCCGTCGATGCCGCTTGCCGCGGCGGAATGGTACCCGACAGTCAGTGTCCCGCCGAAGGTCCCGCCCGAGAGCGTGTTTTCCAGTTCCACCGCCGCGAGCCCCTGGGCCTTCCGCCCGAAACCGCCGGCCTGCGAAAAGGCGGCGCTCCCCCGCAGCGCGAGGCCCTGCGCAAAGTCCAGCGAACCTGCCGGAACGGCCGATAATAAAATGACAAAGAAAAGCGGGAGTGATATACTAAATTTCACCAAAACTTTCCCGTAACAAGGTGTCATGAACGTGAAAATCCGCACATTCCATATAACCTCGATTGTATCACGGTTCGCAGCCCTCATGGGCCTGCTCGCCGCCATGCTGACGACAGGGTGCCAAAAAGAGGACCCCTTCGTCAACGTGGAAATGCCGACGACCCCGGTGCTCGCCGTGCGGGCGAACTGGGCCGTGGTGACGTCCCCCTACCTGCGCATCCGCAGCCGTCCCGCCGCGGACGGGGAGGTGGTGGCCCACCTGCGCAACTCCTCCATCGCGGAGGTGCTGGCGAAGACCACGTATCCGGAAACCGTGGAAGGCCAGACGAATTACTGGTTCGAAATTTCCTCCGACGGCCTCCGGGGCTGGGTTTTCGGCAGCTACCTGGAATTCCACGATTCCCGGGCCGGCGCGGAAAAGGCCTCGGAGCGGAAGGCCGATGGCTGAGGGCTGGGCCGCGTTTTTCACGTACGGCCTTCCGCCGCTGCTCGGCGCCGTCATCGGATACGTCACCAACGCGATCGCGATAAAAATGCTGTTCAGGCCCCTCCGGGAAGTGCGGGTTTTCGGGGTCCGTCTGCCGTTCACGCCGGGAATCATCCCGCGCCGGCGAGCGGAGCTGGCCGACAGCATCGGACGCATGGTGTCCCGGGAACTCCTGACCGAACCGACGCTCCGGAAAAGGCTCGGCGATCCCGCCTTCATCGGGGGGCTCAAGAACCAGATCGCCCTCCTGACGGACCGTGCCCTGACCGCGAAGATTCATTCCCGCAGGACGGCCGGCTGGACGGACTTCGTGCGGGTCGCGGAAGAGACCCTCCGCGAGAGACTGCGGGGCTACCTGGCGTCGCCGTCGTTCGAAGCCCTTGTCCGCCGCATCGTGGACGGGTTCGCCGAAAAATTCCTTTCCCGCACTCCGGCGGAAATTCTCGCCGGGTCCGGCGCCGGGAAGGAAGAGGCGGAGAAATTCCTGGAAGGCGCCTTCGCGGGGCCCTTTTCCCGCCGGCTCCTCCAGGCCCTGGGAACCGCCTTCGCCGGCCGGCTTCGGGACGGCGCGTCGCTGGAAACTTTTTTTCCCGTCCCGCCGACGGACTCCCTGGAAAGGCTTCTGGACGCGGCGTATCCCGCGGCGGCGGAGAAACTGCTCGGGGCGGCCCGGTCCGGAAAGGCCCGGAGGGAATTCGCGTACCGGGGCCGCTTTCTGCTCCGGGGCATTCTGGCGGACCTCAATTTTCTTCAGCGCCTCATCGTCAGCGCCGCCCAGTACGACCGGACCCTGGAAGAGAACATGCCGAAAATCGTGGACGATCTTCTGGAGGCCGCGGAGGCCGCCATGGGCAGCGAAGGCTTCCGGAAAGCCGCCGTCGCCGCCGCGGCCGGTGAAATCCGGGGCCTCTGGAAGAGGCCGCTACGGGAGGCGGCGGAAGGCCTGGGGTTCGATCCCGGGGAAGCCGCGCGGGCTGCCGGGAATTTCATCGCCGGGCTCCCGCGGGCCGTGGACCTGCCGGGCCGGCTGGCCGCGGCCTTCATGGATTTTCTGCGAAGCAGGGAGAACGTTCCCCTTGGCGACATCGTTTCCGTCGAGTTCGGGATTCCCCGGGACCTGGCGGCGGAAAAATCCGCCGCTTTCATCACGGCCCTGGTCCGGAGGATCGCCGAGGACAGGATAGCCGCGGCCCCGGCTTCCATCGCGGACGCCTTTCTGCGCAGCATGGAGGACAGGACCCTGGGTGACATCCTCGTTCTTCCGCGGGACCGGAAGGACAGGCTCGACGAGCTTCTGGCCCGGGGCGTTTTCGGCATCGTCGTGAAAAGGCTTCCGGAGATACTTAAGTCCTTCGAGGTGGCGTCGCTGGTCAGGGACAGGATCGACGAACTGGACGTCGCCGAGGTGGAAAAGCTCCTTCTCGCAGTCATTTCCCGGCACCTGGCGTACATCAACGTTTTCGGCGCCCTGCTCGGGGCCCTGATCGGGGGTGTCCAGGTGGCCGCGGGTTTTCTGCGATAGCCTCCCGTATGGCGGCTCACGTCTCCCGCGCGGGCAGGGAGATGAAGAACCTGCTGCCCCTTCCCAATTCGCTTTCCGCGCGGACCGATCCCCCGTGGGCGGCGGCGATGTGCTTCACGATCGCGAGCCCCAGGCCGGTGCCGCCGGACTCCCGGCTCCGGGTCTTGTCCACCCGGTAGAAGCGCTCGAAAATGCGGGGAAGGTCGGCGGGCGGGATGCCCGGCCCCGTGTCCTCCACAAGAAAGAGAACCTCCCCCGGCCGCTCCTCCGCCGACACGACCACCGACGCCCCCGGCCCGCTGTAGGCGACGGCGTTGTTCGTCAGGTTGAGGAGCGCCTGTTCCAGCAGAACCGGGTTCGCGCGGACCGTCAGGCTCGGGGGAATCTTCAGGGACAGTTCGATTTTTTTCTCCCGAGCCTTCGGCAGGCAGGTTTCGAAAACTGCGTCCACAACGGCGGCGGCCTCCGTTTCCTCCGTCCTGATTTCCGTTTCCGCCGCCTCGAGCCGGGAGAGGCTGAGCAGGTCCTCGATGATGGAATCCAGCCGCTTCGCCTGGGTCTCGACGATGCCGAGATGGCGGCGCAGGAGGGCCGGATCGTCGGCGGCCCCGTCCAGCAGGGTCTCCACGAAACCCTGGATCGCGGTTATCGGGGTTTTCAGCTCGTGGGAGACGTTGGCGACGAAGTCCTTCCGGATTTCCTCCAGCCGCTTCATCCGGGTGATGTCGTTCAGCACCAGGAGCATTCCCTCCGGTTCCCCCCCCGCGCCGGGAATGCGGGTTCCGTGAACCTGCAGGTGTAGAAGCCGGCCCCCCTGACGGAGGTCGACGGTATTCTCCACCGGCGAGCCGTCTCCGGGTATGGCCCGCGCAAGGGCGTCGAGCTCGGAGTTGCGGTGAATTTCCAGAAGGCTTCGGCCTGCGCAGGCGTTCCGGGAGACGGCGAAAAGCGCCTCGGCGGCCCTGTTCAGCGACCGTATGTTCCGGTCCCGGTCGAGAAGGACCACGGCCTCGGTCATGCCCGCCAGGATCGATTCGACCTCGTTCCGCTGGCGCTCTATCGTGTCGATTCTCCTCCGGAGCTGTTCCGCCATGCGGTTCAGGGTGGATGCGAGGATTTTCGCCTCCCGCGGCCGGGATACGGCGAGCCGGGTGTCCAGGTCCCCGTCCGCGAACCGGAGGGCCGCCTCCTGGATGGTCCGGAGGGGCCCGCTGATCCTCCGGGTAATGATGTAGCCCGCCGCGGCCGCCGCGGCGAGGATGACGGCGCCGGCCAGCACGATTCCCGTGTACAGATCGCGGAGTTCGGCCCGCGGACCGCGGAGGACCTCCGCCGCCCGGACGACCGCCGCGGGCGGGCCTTCCGGTTCGAGCGGCACCGCGACATAGAGCAGGTCCTCCGAGAGGCTTTCGGAGCGGCGCCTGCTGGTCCCCACGGCGCCGTGAAAGGCCCGGAGGATTTCCGGCCGGGCGCCGTGGTCGCCCAGCTCCGCCGGGTCCCGGGCCGAATCCGCGAGGACGGTTCCGTCCCGCAGCACGATGGTGATCCGCGACGACCGGCCGCGTGACGCGCGGGCGACGAAGTCCTGGGCGCGTCCGGGATCGGAAAGAAATTCCGGAGGAAAGACGGCCCGAAGCAGGAGCGCCTCGTCCAGAAGCTTTTTTTCCATCTGCTGGTGGTAGAAATTTCCGAACCGGCCGGACGCGTATGCTATGACGAGGGCGAGGGACAGGACGACGGCAAGGATGTAGAACGGGTAAATCCGCTTCAGGATGGTGGAGCGCACCTTTATTCCTCCTCCATGCCGTATCCGACGCCCCGGACGGTCCGGATGAGCCCTTCTTTCGCGCCGAGTTTTTTCCGTATTCCCAGGATCTGGACGTCCACGGACCTCTCCGTCACGGGATAATCCTTTCCCCGCACCGCGTCGATGATCCTGCTCCGGGAGAACACCCGTCCCGCGTTCCGGGCCAGGAGTTCCAGGATGGAAAATTCCGAGGCGGAGAGGTCGGCGCTTTTCCCGTCCACCGTTACGGTGCGGCGCTCCGGATCGATGACGATGCCGTGCACGCGGACCGGGGCCCCTTCGCCGGCCGCGGCGGCCTC
>CAZGUL010000216.1:0-5688 GCA_964529055.1 uncultured Spirochaetaceae bacterium | reverse complement strand
CGAAATGGACGGGGGCTTCCTTGTCCCGGTGAAAAATGGCGGAAAAGATATCCCGTATGGGTTTTCCGCAGATGCCGCAATCGGGGCAGACCCGTTCGGGCCTGGGTTCCGCCGGTACGCGGTCCCGGTCCTTGGGAAAATGCCTGCGGTTCCGTCTGTTCCTGTTTTCACTCATCGCTGTGGTCCGTTCCTTTGCACGATTTCGTTCGTCAACGTCTGTGCCAATCTGCTGATCGCCGCCTCGAGATAGCGCGTGTCATGAATTTTTTTTCTCAGGTCCTCTATTCTCTTCGGATCGATTTTCCGCGCTATCCGAACCATGGGGGTTACTTCTCCTCCCTGAAGGCGTCCTCGAAATGAACCGCGTCCCGTTCCGATCCCGGCACGAACAGAACGTCGAACCTCATGCGGCATCCGTCGCAGGCGGGATTCTCGGCCGCGAAAATCTTCGCGACGTTCAATATCCTTTTCGTCTTTTCCCCGTTGACGCCGTATTCGATCGCTTCCGTCCCGTAGGACGTCCAATGCTTTACCTCGACGAAAACGACCTCGTCGTTCCTGCCGACGATCAGGTCTATCTCTCCGCGGCCCCGCCTGAAATTCCGGGCGATGACCCCGTACCCCTTTCGGGTGAAAAAATCGACGGCGAAATCCTCCCCCGCCCTGCCTTTCCGCGCCGTGTTCATGCGGATGCGGTCTTTGCCAGGCTTTTCGGGTCCACAGCCTTGGCGATGAATACATTCTTGGCGATGTCCAGATCGACGATCTGGCCCTGATCGTTTTCGATCATGCTGCCGTCCTTGTCGATCATGATTTTCACCTTCGGCCGAAGGGGGGCTTCGGGGTTCGTCTCCACGACCCGTCCGACGCAGGAATTGCTGAGCAGGACGACGCTTCCCAGGGGATAGATCCCCATGCATTTGATGAAGACCTTGAGGATTTCCGGATCGAACCTCCTGCCGTTGTCGCTCAAAAGGGCCCGCATCGCGGCGTAGCCGATCATCGAATTCCGGTACGGCCGCTTGCTGATCATGGCCTCGAAGGCGTCCGCGACGGCGACGATGCGGGAAAAGAGGGAAATCTGCTTACCGGCTATTCCCTTCGGGTAACCTTCCCCGTCCCACCGCTCGTGGTGCTGCAGCGCGATGAGACCGATTTCCTCGGGATACTTCATTTCCCGGGAGATGATTTTGAATGAATGGATCGTGTGGGCCTTGATCTTTCCCAGTTCCGCGGGTTCGAGGGATCCCGTCTTCGCGACGATTTCCTCGGGGATCCTGAGCATGCCCACATCGTGCAGAAGCGCCCCCGTCATGAGCTGCATGAGCTTGTGCTGGGGGAGATTGATGCCTGACCCGATGAGGCCGGCCAGCACGGCGCAGTTGATCGCGTTGGCCGCGGAATCGCTTTCACCCGGCGACCCGAAGAAAATGAACTGGATGAGGTCGTCGTGATGTCTGCGCGAGAGGGACATGATCGCGTCGACTATCCTGTCCACATCGGCGCTGTCGACCGGTTTCTGTGTCTTTATGTCCGCCTGCAGGACCCGGAAATTCTCTCCGAGTTTGGTGTAGGTTTTCAGGATCTCCTGCTGAACCGGCGATTTTATGTAATTCATGAAGGAAATCGATTCCGGTTCCGCCGGCGGCTCGGCGTGCGACTCCGCGGGAAGAAGGTCCCCTTCGGTCCGGACGATGTCGATCTTCCACTTCTTCAGGCGTTCCAGGTCTTTCTGCTTGATCGGCACCTTTTCCGGAACCAGGACGTTCGTTTCATCGATGTAGACGGGTTTGGAAAATCTGTAACCTGCTTTAAGAGTCGCTACGTGCAGATCCTTCATAATGATTTATTTCCTTTGCCCTCATAAACTTTATGAACATACGCGAGCAACTCGGCCACGACGGCGAAACATTCCTCCGGAATGAAGCTTCCGGCCTCCATGACCACGAGTTTGTCGGCCAGTTCCCCGCCCGGGACCACCGCGATTCCCGCTTCCCGGGCCAGCGCGACGATCCTGTCCGCGAGAACTCCCCTCCCCGTCGCGAGGATGAACGGCGCCGGCAGGGATTCGTCGTATTTGATCGCCGCGGCCTTTCGTGCCATTTTATACCAACTCGTCCACTATTTTCAATTGTCCCGGTACGCCGTCGAAACCGTCGAAGTATTCCTCTTCATATAGTATATCGTCAGGTACAAGTCCGTGCTTTCGGATTTTTCTCGCCAGATCGGGAAGGTTTTTTGCCCCCGCCGAGGCCTTTCCCCCGGCATACACGCGCATCGCGCCTCCGTCCGTTCTCCACTGGAAATACCAGACCGCGTCACCGTCCCGCGGCCGGACGGAGAGAACCGCCGCCCCGGTTTTCCCGCTCTCCCGGTCGTACAGCAGCCTGAGGGAACCGGCGTACTCTTCTCCTTCCATGGCGCAGGCGTAGGGTATCACGATCCAGGTCCTTTCACCTTCGGCGACGTGATTGAAAAAAGGAAGAGGCGAATTCTCCTCGTCGACGGCGTGAACGGGTAATTTTTCCGGGTCGGAGGTTTCCTGATGCTTTTCCTTCCCCTTATCCCCCCTTCCGCCGCCTCCGTCCCGGAAGAATCCCTCAACAAGGCCGTAAAGAAGGTCGAAATCTTCCTCCGGCAGGGAAAGACCCTTCATTTCGCACCGTGCCGCGAGCGCCGACCTCTTGACGGTTTCGGAGGCGGAAGGTTTTTCCGCCAGCCTCAGGAGTTTGCCGAGTTTTTCCGGTCCCGGAAGGGGAAACGATGCGTGCAGAAAAGTCCGCAGGAGGGCGGAGCGCGCCAGATCCGCGGGGGGAACCGTATGCGTTTCGATGAGGCGTCCCCGGGTTCCCTGCAGACCGGCGGCGTCGCGGAGGAGAACAAATTCGGTTCTCCCCCCCCGGGGCACGAGAAAACCCCGGAGAAGCGCTCCGGGAGCGAGGGTGCCGTTAAACTTTACCGTTATTTCCCGGCCGCCGGCAAGGACGCGCCAGGCGTCCCCGTTTCCCCTCCGGAGGACCCGGATTTCCACGGGGCCGCCGGCAACGGCGGATTTACCGCCTGCGGCGCCCCGCCTCGGGGAACGGGACGGGTCGATCATATGCGACCGGAGGGGATCACGCCTCGGCGGTCGGCTCCGCTGCTGCGGTCCGGGTCTTCCGGCGCACCAGTTCCGCGACCTTGGCGGCTTTTCCCGACCGTCCGCGGATGTAGTACAGTTTGGCGCGCTTTACCCGGCCGTGACGCACGATCTCGACCTTGTTGATCCGCGGGGAATTCATCGGGAACACCCGTTCAACCCCGGTTCCGTAGGAAATCTTGCGCACCGTGAAGGTCTTCCGGAGACCGGAATTCTTCTTCGCGATGACCAGGCCTTCGTACACCTGGATCCTCTCGTTTTTTCCTTCAATGATGGAAAAATGCACCCGGACGGTGTCTCCGATGCGGCATTCGTCCGCCTTATCTTTCAGCTGTTCCGCTTCTATCGCCTTTATCAGATCCATAACCAAACCCCTTGTCTCGAAAATCTCTTTCTTTCTCGCTGCCCGCCAGCAGTTCGGGCCTGTTCTTCCGCGTTTTCAGCACCCTCTGCTCGTGCCGCCACCGGACGATATTCGCATGGTGACCCGACAGCAGGATCTCCGGGACCCTGAGTCCCCGAAAAACCTCCGGCCGGGTGTACTGCGGATACTCCAGAAGGCCCCCGTCGAAGCTTTCCTCCTCCAGGGACCCGGGCGTTATGACTCCCTCGAGGAGCCGGTAAACCGCGTCGATGACCGCCAGGGCCGCGATTTCTCCGGATGAAAGAACGTAATCCCCGATGGAAATCTCGTCATCAACATACAAGTCTATGACCCGTTGGTCAATCCCTTCGTATCTCCCGCAGACCAAAATAATCTCTTTTTCCCGGGCCAGTTCACGGGCGGTTTCCCCGGTGAAGGGCCTGCCGGATGGCGAAAGATAGACGGTCCGCGTCCCTTCCGCCCCTGCCGCTTCAAGGGCCGCCGCGAGGGGTTCCGGCTTCAGAACCATACCCGCGCCGCCACCGTAGGGCGCGTCGTCGCAGGTCCGGTGCCGATCCGTCGCGTAGTCGCGTATGTTGATGTTCCTGTACGCGACGACCCCCCGCTCCACCGCCTTCGCCATGATCGACGAGGTGAAATACGCCTCGACGATGCCGGGAAAAAGGCTCAAGACCGTGAAAGTCACTGCAGGAGCCACTCCGTTTTCAGTTCCACGGTCCCCTCCGCGAGGTCGATTTCGCCTATGTGCTCATTCACGAAGGGTATCATGTGGGATTTCCCCCCGGGGGTGAGCACTTCCAGCATCGCGGCGGGGCCCGTTTCCAGAACGGAACGGATGTCTCCTATCCGCTCTCCGCGGAAAACCAGGGCGCACCGGCAAAGATCGGCGAAGTAGTACTCGCCGTCCTTGAGGGGGGCCGCCTTGTCCCGGGGGACCCACACCTCCCAGGAGGAGTATTTCCGCGCCTCCTCCGGGCTGTCGATGCCCTTCAGTTTTAAAAGAACTCCGCCGGCGGCTTCAGCGCATTTCTCAACCGCGAAATCCGCTTCCCTGCCTTCCTTTCGGAGGGAAACCTCCGAAAGGCGCAGGAAATGCCCGGTCTCCCCCGAAAGGCTGTGGACGCGCATCAGGCCACGCACCCCGTGGGAACTCCGGACGACGCCGACGGCGATCTTGTCCATGACTAATCCAGGATTTCCAGCACCACCCGCTTGCCCGACTTGGTCGCCGCGGCGCTCAGGATGGTGCGCACCGCCTTCGCGATTCTCCCGTGCTTTCCGATGACCTTGCCGATATCGGCCGAGGAAACCTTCAGCTCCAGAATGGTGGATTTTTCCCCCTCGATGAGGTTGACCTCGACTCCGTCGGGTTCGTCCACCAACGCTTTCGCGATATAAGTAACCAATTCTTTTTCCACGCCGAATACCTCCTATGAGAGGTAAATCTTATTCTTGTTCAGAATTTTCTTTACCGTCGTCGTCGGCTGCGCGCCTTTTCCCAGCCAGTCCTTGATCTTCGCCTCGTCCAGCCGGACCTGCTTGTCCCCTGCTTCGATGGGATGATACAGACCGACTTCCTCGATGGCCCGGCCGTCCCGGGGGGTCTTGGAATCCATCACGACGATCCGGTAATACGGCCGTTTCTTGGTCCCGAATTTCTTCAACCTGATTTTTACGCTCACGCTTTCCTCCTCAACTCGGTTTTACCGCCGCCCCGGAGCATTTTTCGGGCGCGGTTGTGTTTTCCGCTTGTACGAACTACCCGCCCGACCGTGACGCGAGGCCGGCAGGGTATCCTTTATTTTTTGCGACCTTCTTCATCATAAGGCGCGCTTTTTCGAATCTTTTCAAGAGCTGGTTGACGGCGAACACCGACGTACCGCTCCCCCTGGCAATTCTTTTCCGCCGGGAAGGCCCGATGATCCGGTAATTATCCCTTTCGGAGGGCGTCATGGACAGGATGATGGCTTCCTGGTGTTTCAGGTCCTTCTCGTCCAGGTCCTCCTCCCGGATCTGCCCCTGAAGGCCGGGGACCATTTCCAGCAGGGACTGCAGGCTGCCCATCTTCCGCATCCGCTTGAACTGGTCTAGAAAATCCGCCAGCGTGAAAGTGGAGGTTTCCATCTTGCGCTGGAGCTCCCGGGCCTCCTCCTGGTCGATCGTT
>CAZGUL010000215.1:0-5696 GCA_964529055.1 uncultured Spirochaetaceae bacterium | reverse complement strand
GCGGACGGTCCGGCGGTGAGCGAAATCGTTTGTTTTCCGTACTGAAAAATTTTTCCCGAAGTGAAGGCGCCCCTGACGGGCCGATTAGGATAATTTAAATCAGTATAGGAGGACAAACAAAAAATGTCAACAGATAAATGTTAGGGTCGAAAATTGCCAGCCCCGATTGCTTCCGCCGGCGCAAAAAGCGTGTCTCGTACAGGCCCTGACATCAAAAGATATGCATAAAAAGTGTAAAACAGAAACGGCATTTTGTAAAGAAGGCCGCGCCGTTCGTTTTGCGGCGCCGCGTTTTTGTGCCGCGCCGCCGCCCGGGGGGGGCCTCTCTCCGCCCGTCCGCCGCATTTTGCCGGCCTGCCGGGCCGCAAGCCCCAACCTCTGTCCAAGCGCGAAAACGCCGCCGGCCCCCGCGGCACCGCCCAGGGCTTGGAGTCCCCCGCCGATGCCCGCGCCGGCGGCGCTCATGGCCGCCCGGGAGCCCAGGTCCCTGAGGCCGGCATTCAGAGCGACGCTGCCGTTCGCGGCGTCCATCAACGTGAAAGCCGTGTCGTCCAGCATGTTCAGCGCCGCCGCTGCCCAGACGTTTCCCGTCGCCGACGCGGCGATCGAAACCGCCAGGTTGGCGGCGCTCCGCACGGTGGGCGCCCCGAGGAAACCGTCGCTCCTGCCGTCGTTGTTCCGGTCGTCGTCCCACATCTTCCTGTTATACCAGGCGATGTCGAAGGACGCGAGGCCCCGCATCTGTCGGGCCTGGTTGCGGAAGAACGCCGTCATGATGCGGCCCAGTTCACCGTACCCCGCCTCGGCGACGTTCTCCGGGTCGTTCCTCTTCATGACCGGGGCGTACCCCACATGCCACGCGAACAGGCCGTCCGCCTGGTTGACCCGCGCTCCGTTTCCGACGCTGCCGGGATCCGTCGAAGCCCGGTAGTCGCTCTCCGCCTTCTCGAAGAGACCCTTCAGCCGGGATATCGCGCCGCTCCACACCGATGTCCCTCTTCCATTCTCATTCCTGCCGAACAGGAGTTCAAGATATTTCGCGATATTTTCCCTTGCCATGTCGATCATCGCGGCGATGTAGCCGCCGCTTTTTCCTTTCAGGCCTTCCCGGGAAAGATCGGCTCCGGCGTCGAAGGCCGGTTCAGAGAACGGCCTGTAGCCTTCGATGCTCTGTCTCTCCCGCTCGATCCCGCCCAGGAGGGTCTCGTCGATGACGATCCGGCGGGAGAACATGTTTCCCGTTCCGGTGTACCCCGCCCCACGCAGGGTGTCCGTCAGGCTTTTTTCCACCGTCCGGTTCGCTTCGGAAACCCTCCGCGCTACCCCTTCCTCCGCCTCACGGAGCGCCTTTCCCCATTCCACCGCCGCGGCGAATGCGGCGCCGCGGAGGATGTCCTCCTCGATATCCCGGGCGAGGCCGCCGGCGGGGAGGACCGGTGATGGGGTCCATATCCGCGGCAGAAACGCGGAAAGGGTCCGGTCTCCGTCCCCCGCCCTCCCGGCGAGAAGGCCCGCGGTCCGCCGGAGGGAATCCATCAGCGCGGCGTTTCCGGCTTCGGCCGCGGCGGCCTGGGATCCGGCGGCCGATGAAAGCAGGTCCGGAATCCTGACGCTTTCGACTTCCGCGATGAGACGCTCCCCGTCCAGGCCGAGTTCCCCGGCCAGGTCTTCCACCCCGGCGCGCACCGTCCTTTCCGCGCCGGAGAGGACCCATTCGTTTCTGCAGTCGATGAAAAGTTCCCGGCGGGCGTTCCACAGCGCGACGCTTTCCCGGTACGCCGCCGCGAGGGCTTCCCGCTGTTCCGTCCGGGTTTCCTCCAGCCGGAGGAAGCCGGACCGCCACCCTTCGCTTCCGGCGCGGAGAAGGTCGGCAAAAAGCAGGTCCCATTCCGCCCGCCGCTTTTCCAGGCCGGAGTATTCGTCGGCCAGCGAAAGACGGGCGGTTTCCGCCGCCGCGGAGAGCTTCGTCCCGAAAAGGCCTTCCAGGTCCCGGAGGAGCAGTTCGAGTTTGTACCCGCCGCCTCCGACGGTCTCCCCGGGCAGGGCCTTCGTGAAGGCCAGGTCCAGGTCGGCCTTGTCCTCCGCCGCGAAGGCGGAATTTCCGAAAAGGTCCGCAACCGCCCGGAGAATGTCGTCCTCGCCGGCATCGGGGTCTTCCGTCATGAGGAGGTACTTCCCGACGGCGGACCGTCTTTCCGCGAAAAGTTCGGCCGCACGCTCATCCGCCTCCCCCCGGGCCGCCTCGGCGGCGGCTTCGAAACGGTCGCGGAGGGCGGCGGCCGCGGAGAGGACGTTCTCCTTTTCGGCGGAATCCAGAAACGGGAACAAGGCCGCCGCCTCCCGCGCGAACGCGGCGGACGGTTCCCGGCCAGCGAGACGGCCGAGGGCGGCCAGGAGTTCCCCGGCGGTGGAATTACCGGTGAAGC
Source organism: uncultured Spirochaetaceae bacterium (assembly GCA_964529055.1). Classification (GTDB taxonomy): domain Bacteria; phylum Spirochaetota; class Spirochaetia; order DTKZ01; family DTKZ01; genus JAKQWJ01. Next base: position 3,270 of record CAZGUL010000215.1, on the reverse strand, counting down.
CCAGATCCGCCATCCTCCGGCGCGCTTGGGAAAGAAGTTCCGATTCCGCCACGAAATCCCGCGCCGCCCGGACGTAATCGTTTCTCTCTTCCTCTCCGGAAACGCGCGCCGCGGCGATGTCGTGCCGGAGGGCGCGGATCCTGTTGCCTTCGGCGTGGGCCCAGACCCGGTACCATTTCAGGCAGCTCCTCTGTCTTTTCCGGGCCTGCGCGTCCACATGGTCGAAAACCGCATCGCCGACGTCCTTCCCGATCGACACGGCGCCGTCCGACAGGTTTCCCGTGACGACCATCATCTTGTAGAAACCGTACAGGGCACCAAGCCGCGGGTCCGCCGCTATTTTATCGTACAAGCCGCCGGCGGTGTCCCGCAGGTAATCCTCCACGGTCCGGCGCTCCGGGGGATAATACGCGTCCTCCCCCGTGACTTCGTAATTGCCGCCGAGGAACGGCAGCCCCGGGCCCAGATGCACATGGTCTTCCAGGAGCTTTATCCAGCCGGGATGGGAGAAAAGGCCGACATGAATTTCCGGCGGATTCTCCGTCGTCAGGTCGTTCTGAATTACCGCATCGTAGTAATAGGCAAGGGCGAAATCGCGGAGAATCCCGGCGGGGTCCTTCTCGCGGGAAAGGCCCTCCAGCCACGCCGCCGCGTCCGCCCGGAGCCGCCGGGAGACATCGGCGGCGTCACCTGAAAAATACGTTTCGGTTTCCCGGGCGAAAAGGGTCTCGTCCCCGAAACTGATAACAGCCAGTCCGCCGGTGTCAGCTTCGATTCCTCCGGCCGGCCAGGGAAGGGCCTCGAAAGTCCCTCCGGCGCCGGGAGCGACGAAGGCGAAAACCCCGCGCACCGCGGCGGCCGTTCCGCGCTCCGCGTCGGCCAGCGCGGAGACGAGGCGCCTTCCTTCCCCGGCGGCGGCCTCCCCTGCGGACACGAGGTACAGGAGCGATTCCCTGAATTCCGCTTCCCGCTCCTTCGCGAGTCCGTAGACCGGATCGGCCCGTTCCGCGGGCGGAAGGCTGCCGTTCCTGAGCGCCGACTCGAGAACCCCGAGAACATGCCGGGCCCTTCCGGTTTCCGCCTCCCGCTTCAGCAGAACTTCCCGGGGGGAGAACTCCCCGGACACATACCCCGACGCCGCGCACTCGGCGATTTCCCGGGCCCGCAGAAGGGCGGCCCGGGCGGCGCCGAGAACTTCCCGCGCGGCATCGGCCGCGGTCCTGAGGCCGGAGAACTCCCCGGCGGCGCGGCGGAAGGCCTCGGCGGCCGCCTCGTACAGCCGGCGGGCTTCGTCCCTTTCCGCGGCGGCGTTTTCCGTCAACCGCCTTTTCGGTTCCACCCAGGTCCGGAGGTACGTGTTCCTGTCGTTTTCCAGGGATTCCAGCTCCGCCTGCAGTTCCGCCGCGGCCGCGGCCGCGGCCTTCGCCAGCTCCTCCCCTTCGACGATGGCCAGCCACAGTTCGTCGGAACCCGGCTCTTCATCGTCGTCCCCTGCGGGAATCCCGCCGGACGCGAAGATATCCAACGCGTTTTCGACAACCGCCATGTAGAGACCGGTCTCCTCCGGAAACCGGGAAAGCCGCGCCAGGGCTTCGGCAAGGTACGGGGGAGGGGAAAAAACCCGGACCGCCTCCCCGATGCGGGCCGAGGCCTCCTCCGGGGAGGCCGAAAGGGCGGAAGCGACGGCCGTGCGGATCCCGTCCGCGTCCCTCTTTCCGTACATGAGAAGAAACGCCGCGGACTGCCGTCCGAAGGCGGCGTAGGTCTCCCGGCGGACGCGGGCTTCCTCACCGGCGGAATCGTCGGCGACTGCCTGCATCAATGCTTCCCCTTCCCCGGCGGAAAGGGGCGGCAGGGAAAAAAGCTCCGCGATCATCCGGGAACGCAGCACGGCCTCCGGATCGTCGTCCATCCCCGAAAGGCCGAGGCCCGACAGGATCGCCGCGGCCTCGTCCGGGCCGGCACCGGAACCATCGCCGTCCGGCGCTCCGGAAGGCGTGCCCGCGAGGAGATCCCGGACGCTCCCGGCGTCCTCGAAAAGAGCTTCCCGCCGTTCCCGTTCGCCGGCCTCGGCGTACCGGAACCAGGCGGCGGCTCTTCCGTCCCGGTCGGCCCTGTACCGTTCGAGCTCCTCCCGCCGGGCGGCGAGCATTTTCCGGAGAACCTCCGCGTCCCCGGAGCGGTACAGCGACAGGGCCTCCTCGTAGGAGGCGCGGACGCCGCGGAACGCGGCCTCGGTTTCGTCCAGGCGGGCCTTTGCCGCCCGGACCGCCTCCGCCGCGGCTGATACCAACCGTCCGCCTTCCGCCAGGGACGCGACTGCCGCCGCATGCGCATCCTCCGCTCCGGCGCAGTCCAGCTCCCGGAGCCGGAGCTCCGCGGCCGTCTCCGCCTCGGTCGCCCGGTTCGACGAGGTGTCCCCGGCGTATTCCGCCGCCGCCCGGGCGGCATCGGTCAGTTCTTCCAGCTCCGCGAGGCGGGACTTCATCCGGAGGATCTCCCTTTCCAGCGGGCTTCCCGCCTCCTCTCCGCCGTAGGCCCGGATTCGTGCCTCCAGATCCTCCGCGAATTCCAGGGCCTGGAGACGGAGCTCCTGGTGCCGCGGACCGATTCCGTTCTCCCCGGTCCAGAAATCGATCTCCTCCCGGAGGGCAGCGATTTCCTCCTCTTTTCCGCCTTCTCCTCCGAGGAGGCTCTCCAGCTCCTCCCGGAGAACGGCCCCGTTGTAGTCGGCGGCGGCGATCAGGGCGGCGCTTTCCCGGTAGATGTCCCGGCAGGCCCGGGCCTCGTCCCGGAGGTTTTCCATCTGCTCCGCCGCCGCGCCGGCGAGCTCCGTCAGGACCCGGCCGGCATCGGCGCGGAAATCGGAGAGCCGGTCGTCCCATGCCGCGCTGCCCGCCTCCCCGATTTCGGCCATCCGGGAGAACCAGGATTCCCGGCTCCGGAAAAACTCCGTCTCCGCGGCGTTCCAGGCCGCGTCGGCCTCCGCGATGGTCTCCCCGGCCCGGGTTTCCCAGCCGAGGCGGGCCGCGATGAACCTCTCCTCGGCCCGGCCCCACGCGGCGAGACCGTTTTCGAACTCCCGCCGGAAGTCCTCCCGCCACGTTTCCGGGTCCGGCCGGAAATCCGCCGGAGCGTCCGCGTCGTTTCCGGGCAGCCCCTCCAGCAGCCTTTCCCGGCCCGCCGCGAGGCTTTCCCCGGCTTCGGCGGCGAGCCTCCGCGCGGTTTCGTCCGCCGCGGCAGCCTCGCTTTTTTTTTGGAGCGAGAAGG
>CAZGUL010000214.1:0-5703 GCA_964529055.1 uncultured Spirochaetaceae bacterium | reverse complement strand
GAGCTGACGGACCAGATCTATTTCGAGGTGCACGAGCAGGACAAATTCGAGGCGCTCTGCCGCATCATCGACATGGAGGAGAATTTCTACGGCCTCGTTTTCTGCAGGACGAAGATAGGGGTGGACGAACTCGTCCACAGGCTCACGGAGCGCAGTTACGCGGCGGAGGGGCTTCACGGCGACATCGGCCAGGCCCAGCGTGAACTCATTCTCGGGCGTTTCCGGAAAAAGCGGACCGCCGTACTCGTCGCGACGGACGTGGCCGCCCGGGGCATCGACATCGCGAACCTGAGCCACGTCATCAATTTCTCCCTTCCCCAGGACACGGAATCCTACATCCACCGGATCGGGCGTACCGGCCGCGCGGGCAGCGAGGGAACGGCGGTGACCTTCGTGACTCCTTCGGAATTCCGCAAGCTCGCCTTTCTGAAGCGTGCGGCGAAGGCCGAAATCCGCAAGGAAAAGGTCCCCCGGGTCGACGACGTCATCGAGGCCAAACGCCGGAGGCTCCTTTCCGCGATCCGGGGCCGCGCCGGCGACCCGGGACTCGAAACCTTCCGGGGAATGGCGGCGGAACTGCTGGCGGACGGATCTCCTGAGGACGCCCTCGCGGCGGCCCTGTGTTACGCCTTCCAGGGGCACCTGGACAGGACGAAATACCGGGAAATCCGGGAAATCCGCGACTATTCCGTGGACCGGACGGGAAAATCGCGGCTCCTCATCCACCTGGGAAAAAAGGACGGCGCCACGAAACGGTTCCTGACGGAACTCATCGAACGGGAAACCGGCGTTTCCGCCCGTGACCTGGGAGACGTGGAGGTGCTCGATTCCCGGTCCTTCGTGACGGTGCCGTTCCGGGAGGCGGAAAAGATCCTGAAGATTTTCCGCAGGAAATCCAAAGGCGCACCCTTCCTCGTGGAGATCCGCGGAAAACGGCCGGCGGGTCCCCCCGCGAAAACCCGCCGCCGGTAAGCTCTTTACATCCCGCGGACTTCCGTGATAAGTATCCCAATCGGCCGGCGGCCGAAACATTTTTCCTGCGAGGTGAAAATCCATGGCCCAATTTTTCCAGAACCTGCTGACATCCCTGGCGGTTGTCGTGAACGGAATTCCCCAGGGACTTCTGGCCTTGAATTTCGGCTTCGCCGCCTTCCCGACGGCGGTGGCGTTCATCATCGGCATCCTCGGCTCGCTGGCCTTCAAGTCGGTGGCGACCATCTCCTTCCAGGCGGAAACCATCACCCTGGCGGGGACGATGGGCTCCACGGTCAGGGAGAGATTGTCTCTTGTTTTCTGGGGCGCTTTTCTGCTGCTGATTCCGTCGCTCCTCGGCCTCAACGAGGTCATCGTAGGGTTCATCGGAAACGTCATCATGTATTCGATGATGGCCGGCGTCGGCATCATGCTGGCCAACGTGTCCATAGAACTCCTGAAATCCGAATACCTGTCCGGAACGGTTTCGATGATAAGCGCCCTGGCGGTCTGGTTCGTCACGAAGGATCTGTCCAAGACCATCATCGTGTCCGTCGCCCTCTCCACCGTGGTGTACGCCGCGGTCCGGCACATGCCTTCCCTGGCGGAGAAATTCAACCTTTCCGTCGATGTGCCCCACATCGATGTGTCGAAGGAAAAATTCCATTTCGGCAACATCGAGTGGAAATTCTGGAAGAACAGGACCATCGTGCTGGGGGCCCTTTCCATCGCGTGTCTCAACATCGGCGCCAACATCAGCTTCGGAAAGATCACCGGCAGCATCGCGAAGGCCGAAACGAACATCGATCATCTTTCGATCTACTCCAGCCTCGCCGACATGGGCTCGTCCCTGCTGGGCGGCGGCCCCGTGGAATCCATCATTTCCGGAACCGCCACCGCGCCGGACCCCCTGCTCGCGTCGGTGCTGATGATGGGCATCATGGCGGTCATTCTTCTGCTGAAACTCCTTCCCGTCATCGGCCGCTTCGTCCACAAGTCGAGCATCACCGGCTTCCTGTTCGTCCTCGGCGCCTTCGTGACCTTCGCGACGAACATCGCGGACGCCCTCGCCTCAGGCGGCGCTTTTCAGGGCCCCTACGGATTCGGTCCCCAAGGAATGGTGATCGGCGCCGTCGTCGTGGTGACGGCCAAGTTCAATCCGTTTTTCGGCATGATCGCGGGCATCGTCATCAAGCTCGTTTTCGGGCTTTAGGAGAGGGGAGGGCGCAATGGAAGATTTCCACACCCTGAACGTGGCGGGCCTGAAACGCAGGCTGCCGAAAATCAGGATAGCCGACAATCTGGCCATAGCCAGCTTCGTCATGCTCGGTGATACGGAACTCGTCGAGAAGACCGCCCACGCCCTGTACGAACACCCGGCCTTCCCGCGGTACGATGTGGACGTTCTCGTCTGCCCGGAGGCGAAGGCCATTCCGCTTACCCACGCCCTGGCGAACCTGCTGCAGGTCAATTACATCGTGGCCCGCAAATCCCTGAAGTCCTACATGAAGGACCCGGTGGTGGAGAAGGTGAAGTCCATCACCACTTCGGGGGAACAGCTTCTCGTCCTGAACGGCGGCGACGTGGACAAGATCCGCGGCCGGAACGTCTGCATCGTGGACGACGTGGTGTCCACCGGCGGATCGATCAAGGCCCTGGAGAACCTGCTCCTCAAAACGGGGTGCAAGGTCGTCGCGAAGGCAGCCGTCCTTCTGGAGGAGGCCGGCTACGCGGGCGATGACCTTGTCTTCCTGGAAAAGCTCCCGATATTTCCGCTGTAAACGAAAAAGCCGTCCCCCGGGGGACGGCTTTTTTTTTCAAGTCCGACTGAAAAGGACGCTCAGCTCTTTCCGCCGTGGCCGGGATAGAAGTGCCGCTTGATTTTCTGGGTGGGGGTCTTTTCGAACGGAACGTCGTGCTTGACCACCCTGGTGACCCGCGAGAAGGCGGCGAGCTTCGCGTTGACGTCCCTGCGCATGTTTTCCAGGATTTCCCTGCTGCGATCCTCCATCTTCCGGCCGAACTCCTTCGCGCGGTCCTCCGCCATGTGCGCCATGTCCGACGCCTGGTCTTCCATGGCCCCGGCGAACTGCTTCATGTCCTCGTTGAGCCTTTCCAGCGCCTCGGGCTTGAAGAGAACGAGGGCCGTCAGCCCCCCCGCGGGCTCACCGTAGACCAGGGACTCCTGGACGAAGTCGGACTGGTTGATCAGGGCTTCGATTTCCTCGGGGTAGATGTTTTCGCCCGACGGCCCGAGGATCATCGTCTTGATGCGTCCCCTGATGTAGTAACGGCCCTTTTCGTCCATCCGCCCCAGGTCGCCGGTTTTGAACCATCCGTCCTCGGTGAAGACCTCCGCGGTTTTCGCCGGGTCCTTGTAGTATCCCATCATGACGTTGGGACCTTTTACCTGGATTTCGCCGTCCCCGGAGCCGCCTTCGGCCGGGACGATGCGCACCTGGACGCCTTCCAGGGCCGGGCCGGTGGAACGGAAATGGGTGTGCGCCGCGTTCGCGCCGGCGACGAGCGGCGAGGTTTCGGTGAGTCCGTATCCGATGGCGTACGGGAAACGGGCTTCGACAAGGAACCTTTCGACATCCGGCGCGAGGGCCGCGCCGCCGATGCCGAAAAAGCGAAGGCGGCCGCCGAAGGTTTTGTAGAGCTTTTTGCCCGCGATCCTGTTCAGCAGCTTGCGGAAGAAGGGTTTCTCGTAGATTTTCTTTTCCTGCAGTTTCGGCAGGACGCTGGAGCGGTAGACCTTCTCCATGATCAGGGGGACGGTGAGCATGATCGTGGGTCTGACTTTCCGGAGCGCCGGCAGGAGGACCGTCGCCGTGGGAGGCTTGTCCAGGAAATAGATCGCCGCCCCCTGCATGAACCCTCCGACGAAGCCGAGGGTGCACTCGTAGGTGTGGGCCAGCGGAAGGATGGACAGCAGCCGGTCACCGGGATGCATCCTGATGATCGTCCGGGTCGCGTGGGTGTTGGATACGATGTTACGGTGGCTCAGCATGACGCCCTTCGAATTTCCCGTGGTGCCCGAGGTGTAGATGATCGCCGCCATGTCCTCCTCGGTTACTTCGGCGGAAACGAATCCGGCGGCGTCACCTGCGTCCGCGGCGAGGCGGGGAATGTCCTCGATCTCGAAGACGGGAAGGCCCTGAATCCCCCGCAGTTTTTCCTTGAGTTTCCGGGACGCGAAGACGGCGTCGCATTCGGCGTGGGCCAGGATGTTCCGGATCTGGTCGGCGGTGAATTCCGTCAGGATCGGGACGACCACCGCCCCCATTGCCGTGACGGCGAAATACGCGATTCCCCAGCCGGGGCTGTTTTCCCCCAGCAGGGCCACCCGGGAACCTTTGCCGATGTTCGCCTGAGACGCGAGAAAACGCTGCAGCCCCGCGGCCAGCGACCCGATTTCCCGGAACGAATACGGTCTGTTTCCGACCATTCCGAGGGACGGTTTGTCCTTGTACTCGGTGGTACTCTTCAGAAGCACCTCCCGAAGGGTGTAACTTTCCAGTTTATACATGACGGAATAATACCACGGTTCCCGCGGGGAGTGAAATACATAAAAAAAAGGCGGAATTCCCGGGTGCGGGTTATACTGGGTACCGGTATGAGGATCGCGATAATCGCCGCTGCTGCGAAAAACGGGGTCATCGGAAAAGCCGGTTCCCTTCCGTGGGACCTTCCGGAGGACAGGGCCTGTTTCCGGGAAAAAACCCTCGGCCGCCCTGTCGTGATGGGACGGAAAACTTACGATTCCATCGGGGGGCCGCTCCCCGGCCGGCGCTGCATCGTTCTGTCCCGTGACAGGGGCCTCCGGATTCCGGGGGTCGAAGTCGCGGGAAGCGTGGAGGAGGCTCTGTCCCTCCTTGCCGGAACGGAGGGGGAGGTCTTCGTCGCCGGAGGGGCAGAGGTGTACGCCCGGTTTCTTCCCCTGGCGGACACCATGTACTTGACCATCGTCGACACGGAACCGGAGGGCGACGCGTATTTTCCCCCGTTCGCCGCCGGCCAATGGCGGGAGGTTTCCTCCCGGCCGGGCGTCGATCCCGCCTCGGGCGTCCGTTACACTTTCAAGGTCTATTTCCGGAGGAAAGGCCGCGGGGATTAGACCGCGTCGTCGATCATTTCCCTGATGCCCGCCGCGAGCATGTCCACGTAAGCCCCCAGATCCTTGACCGATTTTTTCTCCAGCCGGAAACCGATCGCGCCGGGGTGCCCGCCCCCGTTTTTGATGGCGAAGCGGCGCAGGATGGTCCTGAGGTCGAGAACGGAGAAATCCCTGCTGCGGCGCAGGCGGAACTGGACGAAGTCGGAAACGTCCTCCCCGTCGTAGTACGCAACGATGCCGAGGCGGCCGTTCTCCTCCGCGAGTTTGTCCGTGGCCTCCTTCGTCACGGTGACGATCATCTCGTTGCCATACATACGGAAGAGACCCGCCGATTCCCGGGGGCCGAGAAGAATGCGGTTCAGAAAGGGCTTTTTTTCCCGTTTCTTCCAGAGCCTTTCCAGGCATTCCTGTTCCGCGGCGGACAGGCTCTGGATGACCCGGAAGATTTCCTCCATCGAGGAGAGATTCGCGCTGTCTTTCAGGGTCTTTTCATGCAGCAGTTTCTCGAACATGCCGCTGAACCTCCGGTAATACCAGCGCTCCCGTCTGGTCTTCAGGAACCTGTCCATCTTCGAGTCACCGATTATTCCCGTCAGGATCGCAAGGGCAAG